>DASZWG010000317.1:0-8793 GCA_035546675.1 Mucilaginibacter sp.
CGGCCGGGTATTTTGTGAGTAATGGGCTAAGCTCCGGAAACATCGGTAACCTGCAGCATTATTATAACCGCATCATGGGTGTGGTTATCGGGATATTCCTGCATATCTCCACGACGATCCTATTCGAGTCCGGGCCCGATCACAAGGTCACTATCCGCAAAATGATTGCAGTATTGCTCGGCGTCGGCATAGCGCTGGCCGCATTCTGGTCAGAAATGTAAATACGAAAGCTTGTTATCCGCGCATTTTATCCAGCAGATCGCTTAACTGTGCAGCTTCTTCCTCGCTCAGGTTGTTTTTCAGCAACTCATTAGTTCTAAACTCCTGGTCCATCTTCGCGAGTGTATCCAGCCCAAGCTCACTGATACGGATATCCACTGCCCGGCGGTCCTTATTGTTGGTACAACGCGAAACCAGGCCCTTTTGCACCAGGCGGTCCACAATGCGCGACGCGTCTGACATCTTATCCAGCATCCGCTCTTTGATCAGGTTTACGGTAGCCGGTTTGGGATATTGTCCGCGCAATATACGCAGGACGTTGAATTGCTGCTGGGTCAGGTTATACCTTTCAAAACGGCAGCGAAAAGCATTGCTAAGCCACCCATAGGTATAGGTGATGTTAATAACCGCCTTATGGTAATTGTCTTCGAAATTGGTTGTTTTTATTTCTTCGTCAATTCGCATGGTTACTTCTGTTAATGCAGCATGCAAATATGCTTAATTATTTCTTAACATGCTTATTTTCTTTAGGTTTTCCAAAATCCCATGGACAATGCAGGCACCTGTTCTTGCAGCAATATCCCCGTTTCAGGTGATATTCTTTTGTAAAAACGAACAGACCGTCCTCGTTGATATAATAATCCACGTTCTCCTTCAGCATCAGTTCAGCAATTTTACAAGAATGGAATCTCCGAAATGTCTTTTTAAATGGCTGCCGTCGCCATGCAGCGTCCAAACCTGGGTGGGTTTGGTGCGTTCGATGGTTTGCAGGATGTCGTTCCAATCGGCATGATCGGATATGAACAGCGTATCGTTCTGGTTTACCTGCAGGTTTTTCCAGCCCGAGGCGAACAGCCGTTTCACTCCTTTCGCCCGGTAATAGCTATCGAAAGTGAACGGCGGAACAATGTAAACATACTCCTGTTGTTCTTTCATCAGTTTGCGGCTGTACAGTTGGTACCGGCCAATATTATAGTCCATCTTTTGATAGATACTATTAAGCGGCATAATGCTGTGATGCACCAGGATCGCTTTTTGAGGGACATGCGTACTCATCAGGCTGATGAGCCGCTGACTTTTTCCCAACCCATACGCGCCCAGTAAAATATTGCTTTTTATGCCACTCAGCTTTTTGATCTCGGTAATGGGGTCTGGATGGATAACAGCCGGGTTGGCGAACGTGCTTTCTGTGATCAATACATCGGTTTCAAT
This sequence comes from Mucilaginibacter sp., assembly GCA_035546675.1. GTDB lineage: Bacteria > Bacteroidota > Bacteroidia > Sphingobacteriales > Sphingobacteriaceae > Mucilaginibacter. The sequence goes on from DASZWG010000317.1 coordinate 1,432, forward strand.
CCATTCAAGGGGCTCACAGGTAGCATCCGGCTGTAATTTATAGTCGCCCGTGTAAAGATACCTGGTTCCATCATATTCAATCAGTATTTGTGCCGAACCGAGCATATGGCCTGCGGGTATAAGGGTTATCCGCACGCCGCCAATTATAAATGGAGTGTCGTAAGGCACCATATTGAAAACCTTTGCAGCCTGCTTGCCGTATCGCTGCTGCATAAAGGCGGATGTAGCTTCGGTACAGTAAACCTCGTTGTTACCCGAAACCGCATGATCGGCGTGAGCATGTGATATTACGGCAAGCTTTACCGGTTGCTTCGGGTCGATGTAAAAACCGCCGTATTTACAGTAAAGGCCGTTGGCATCAAAATATAAGAAGTCGTCTAAGATCATTTACTATCGTTCATCAGGCATTTGCCATTGATATTTCATAATGCCTGATGATCATTGACTAATGACAGAAATTTCTCGTGTAATTTTAATACCTGAGGTATTACCAGTTCAGTATCATCGTTACGGACCACAAAATCGGCAAGTTTTGTTTTCTTTTCTTCCGAAAACTGTCTCGAATTGCGGCTTTCCACCTCGGCACGGGTGAGCTTATCCCGCTTCATAACCCTTTCTATCCTGAGTTCCAATGGCGCGGTAACCATGATCGAATAATCGCACATTTTGTACGAACTGCTCTCGAACAGCAACGCTGCTTCCTTGATCACGTAAGGTTTATCCCTGATCTGAGATGCCCATTCGTCAAAGGCCCTGAATACAGCGGGATGTACCAGCGCATTCAGCTTCTCCAGTTGTTCATCATTATTGAATACGATATTGGCGATGTATTTCCGGTTCAGCGACCCGTCTTCAAAATAGGTTTCCGGTCCAAACGCGTCTTTTAACCGGCTGATCAGCACCGGGTCGGCCGTCATCACCTTTTTGGCGGCATCGTCGGCATAAAATACAGGAACGCCCAGTATTTCGAATAGTTTGCTTACGGTGGTTTTACCCCCGCCAATGTTCCCGGTTATACCTATCTTAAGCATTATTTCCTGATGATAAAATCGACATTACGCGGCTCGATCTTCACGATTCGGCAATAGGCCGGCACACGCGTCAGCTCAACCGGCAACGTTGTATAATGATGATTGCGCCAGAGGTCGAGGTCGACCGTTGCTTCAAAAAAATCCTCATTCATTTCCGGGTACCTGCTCAGCGATGTGGTAAAGGTAACCTTAACTTTCTGAGGGAATATCTTTACATTATAGTAATTGTAATTGTTAATGATCTTGATAGGGATCTCTATTGCTTTTTCGGTGTACTCGTCCACAGGGACTGTTATCCTTACCGATCTCGGGTAAATGCTGATATTCCCTTCTGTGGGCGGCTGAAGGCTCTGTGTCACCCTGACCGTTTCATCAACACTATCCAGCAACAGCGAGTCGGTGCTCCATGATTTAATATCGTTTATGGTCTTTTCAGGTCCGCTCACTGTGATCTGCGCCGGTCTGATCGAAACATCGCCTGATTGAGCAAACTGGTGCTGGTACTTAATATCGGCAACCAGACTCACAGGCACTTTTTTTATGGCCCTGTCGGTAAAATCAAAAAACAAAGTATCAGGGCTGAACGCAACGATCTGCTTATCAAAATCCTTTCTCTCGTTGATCTGGCGGAGTTGCGAACTCAGCACTACATAATTCTTGTTGTCGAGGCTGCGAAGATCGATGTTTATATGCCTGTTTTCGTCATTCATCTTCGAGAAAAGCATTTCCCAGCCGGTACCCAGTAACGTATCGGTAATCGTATCCGACTGCAGCGGATGAAAGGCGCGTTTTTGCGGGATATTTCTATAATTCAGGATGACCTTTACCCCGAATTTAACCGGGTTTGATAATGTGGTGACTATCCAGGCCAGTATGGCAAGAACCAGGCAGGTAAAAAATGCCGATACACGCCGCCGTTCTGATGCAGATAGTTTTATTAAGGCCATTATTTTAAGCAAAAAGCAGAAAGCCCAAAGCTACGCAAAATTAAAGCTTCAGACTTTCTGCCCTTGAAGGTAGCTCTTCTGCTTATTTAACTTTGGCTGCCGCCGGCGGGGCGTTCAATGCTTTGGATGCTTCAAGCGAAATAGACGATTTTTCAAACCGTATCTTACCGCCGCCTTCAGTTTCGATCAGTACAGTGGCGTCATTAATGTCAGCTATCCTGCCGTGAATACCGGCGGTAGTAACCACTTTATCGCCTTTCTTGAGCTCTTCTACGTATTTCTTCTGGTCTTTTTGTTTTTTAACCTGTGGCCGGATCATAAAGAAGTAGAATACAACGATGATTAGGATCATCGGTAAAAACATCCCCAGGCCGCCTCCGGCGCCACTTGCCTGTAATAAAATAGTTGCTATCATGTTTTACTAAAAAAATTTACTTGGTTAATACTTCGCCGATCAGGTGAACGATGTTTTGTGCCGGCTTGGTATTGGCAGTAATTACGATCTGCTTATCCTGTAAGCCTCCTTTTCCGGCACTGTTAAAGGTTACCTTAATGGCGCCGTCTTCTCCCGGTTTTATTGGCGTGGTGGGCCATTCCGGTTTGGTACAGCCACACGAAGCTACGGCATCTGTAATGATCAGCGGAGACTTGCCCGTGTTGGTGAACTTAAATTCATAAGTCACTTTGTCGCCCTCGTTGATCTTACCAAAATCATGCGTATCCTTTTCAAACTTCATTACAGCCGCATCGGTTGCTGTAGCTGTTGTCGAATTGGATGCTGATAAACTGCTGCCCGATTGATTGGAATGGCAGGCCATCAGCATGCTCACTGCCAGTATCCCTAAAAACAACTTTTTCATCTGGTTTATTGCTCTTTGGTTTTTGCTATGATCGTTCCGGGAAAAGTCTGAAGATCAGTCATCGATCAGGCCCCTCCCTGTTTTCATTATTACGTTTTCGGCTTTTAATTCGTATAAAATTTTGTCCAATATACCGTTTATAAATGAATTACTCTTGGGTGTACTGAACTCCTTCGAAATTTCGAGGTATTCGTTAATGGTAACCTTTACCGGAACGGATGCAAAGTTAATAAATTCTGTAATAGCCATTTTCATCAGCAAAGTGTCCATCATGGCTATACGGTCAGGCTCCCAGTTCTGCGTCTTTTTGCTGATCATTTCCTGGTACGCTGCATCATGCCGTATACATTGCTCAAATAAATCGACGATAAACTGCCTGTCGTCCTCCCAGTTGCCCGTAATTTCAGCCAGTTTATTCAGTTTATAATCATCGTAAGAGAAATTCTTGAAGGTTTTGGCGATAAGCGCCTGGAGTACATCTTTATCCACCGGCCAGAAAATAAATTTGTCTTCGAAGACCTGTTCGGCAAGCATCGATTTTAGGATCACCTTTTTGAAAATAAATTTGATGATATCCTTATCACTGTGCAGGGTATCATCTGTTTTCTGCAGGTATTCGCCGTACTCGGCTGAATTTTTAAGAATAGTAAAAAGCGATTTGGCAAGTTCCGGGTCAAAACTCCAGGATACCTTATATTTTTTCACGGCAGCCTGGTATTCATCGTTCTTTTCGAGCGATGCAATAAACCTATTGTTCAATATTTTAAGCTTAGGGTTTAGGTCGTCGGCTGTTGGCAAATGTTTATGTGCCCTTTCTTCGGCATCAGCCTGGGCATACTGTACTACTTCCGATATAAGCGACAGCATCCAGATATACATTTCGTATACCTTATCAATGCTTTGCAGCAATAATTTCTCGTGCTGTTTGACGTCTTTATTATCAGATTGGTGATAGGCGTATAGCGCTTGCAATACTTTTACCCTTAGATGTCTCCTGTTTAACATGGTATAAAGAACGGTTTAGGAATAATCCTGTTTTCTGTTTTTAATTAATAGGTTGATTTTACTTTTTTAATATCAGCAATACGTTTTTCGGCTATTTTGTTGGCCGCCTCGATGGTCGAAATATTCTCAGCTTTCGACAATTTCAGAACATTCCGTGTGGCCTCGTAAATATTTTCGGTAAGCTGCATCGTGCGTTTCCTTGTAAAGCCCATCATTTCCGAATAGCAGTTGATCACTCCGCCTGCATTGATCACATAATCGGGGGCAAACAATATCCCTTTTTCCAGCAAAAGCCTGCCGTGCGTATATTCATCGTCCAGTTGGTTGTTGGCCGAGCCGGCAATGATCGAAAATTTCAGCTTATTGATGGTTTGATCGTTGATCGTTGCGCCCAGCGCACAGGGAGAATAGATATCCGCATCAATATCAAAAATATTATTGTTCGGTACAGCCTGCGCTCCGTACTTTTTAGCCACCTGCCCGGTACGCTCGTCGTTGATGTCGCTTACATAAACCATAGCGTTCTCGTCCCTCAGTAAGCGAACGAGGTTTTCCCCCACATGGCCTATACCCTGCACGACGACTGATTTTCCGGCAAGATTGTCGTTACCGTGCAACTCCTTTACAGCAGCTTTTATACCCATAAATACACCCTGGGCCGTAACAGGCGAAGGATCGCCGCTACCGCCAATGCTTTCCGGCACCCCCATCACATACTCGGTTTCCATGCGAATATATTCCATATCCCTGGGATTGGTGCCTACATCCTCGGCCGTAATGAACTCGCCGTTCATGTTTTTTATAAAGCGGCCGAATTTGCGAAGCAATGCTTCGCTTTTGTCTTTTCGCGAGTCGCCGATGATGATCGCTTTTCCGCCGCCCAGGTTAAGCCCGGCTACAGCCGACTTATAGGTCATGGCTTTTGAAAGACGCAAAACATCGTACAGCGCTTCGGCTTCGGTTTTATAGGCCCACATACGTGTGCCGCCCAATGCAGGCCCCAGCGTGGTATCGTGAATAGCGATAATGGCCCTGAGCCCGGAATCGGGGTCATTGCAGAACTCAACCTTCTGATGACCAAAACTATTCAACTGGTCAAATATTGATCCGGTGGTATCTGGAGCTGACATTTGCAAAGGTAACTGTGCAGGACTGCGACAAAAGTATAGGTTTTTTTGATTGCGGCAAACTTATTGGCCGTATACTTTAAGGACATACGCCCGAACCGGAGAAATTTTATGATTTTTCTGTGAATTATAAGCGGCGAACCATCGGCTATAAAAATATACCTTTGTTTACCAAGCATGAAAAGCCTTTCGTACCTCAATAAGTTCCTATATAAATACCGGTGGTACCTGGTACCGGGTATATTGTTTGTCATTATATCCAATGCCTTTGGTGTACTGCCTGCCAAAGTGATCGGAATGGCTTTTGACCTTGTAACCGAAAATATCGCCGTTTACAAGCTCTTTTCCGGCTTCCACCGGCAGGATATCATTTACAGTATTTTCGGATCCAGTCTGCTCCTTTTTGGCTTACTGGTACTCGCGCTTGCATTGCTAAGAGGCCTATTCCTGTTCTTTATGCGGCAAACTATAATTCTTATGTCGCGCCACATTGAGTACGATCTGAAAAATGAAATATACCATCATTATCAAAAACTTTCGCTTGCATTCTACCGTCGTCACAACACCGGCGACCTGATGGCACGCGCCACCGAGGATGTGACCCGGGTACGTATGTATCTCGGCCCAGGCATCATGTATACCATTAATACGGTCGTATTATTTATCATTGCTATAGCCATTATGCTGACGGTAAATATCCGGCTGGCTGTATTCTCGGTGCTTCCGCTACCGATACTGGCTATTGCGATCTATTATGTAAACAATATCATCAATTTTCGCAGCGAGAAGATACAGCAGCGGCTATCGGTGCTTTCCAGCTTTGTGCAAGAAAACCTGTCTGGTATCAGGGTCATCAAATCTTACGTACGCGAGGAGGCTGTAAAACAAAGTTTCGGCGCCGAAAGCGAGAATTACAAAACTCACTCCATGGCGCTGGTGAGGGTGCAGGCGCTATTTTATCCTCTTATGCTGTTACTGGTGGGGCTAAGCAATGTGATTGTGATGTATGTAGGAGGCGTAGAAGTGATGAAGGGTAATATCACTCCGGGTAATATCGCTGAGTTCATCGTATATCTCAATATGCTCACATTCCCGGTGATGTCACTCGGCTGGGTAACATCACTCGTTCAGCGCGCCGCAGCTTCGCAAAAAAGGATCAACGAGTTCCTGCACGAACAACCCGATATCACGTCACCCACTACAGCTAAACACCTCGTCAGGGGGCACATCACTTTCAAAAACGCTTCTTTCACTTATCCCGATACCGGTATACAAGCCTTAAAAAGCATCACTTTCACTGCCGAGCCCGGTGAAATGGTCGCAATTATCGGGCGTACAGGCGCAGGCAAATCGACCATCGCCAACCTCATTATGCGCATGTATGACACAACAGGCGGCGAAATACTGATCGACGGTATACCATTGAAGCGTCTGAACCTGGAAGATTACCGTTCGCAGGTTGGATTTGTACCACAAGAGGTATTCCTGTTCTCGGATACCATCACCAATAATATCGCGTTCAGCGCGGATGTGGTTGATATGCCCAAAATAGAACAGGCCGCAAAAGATGCCGCGGTTTACCATAATATCATGGACCTTGAAAAAGGTTTCGAAACCCTGATCGGTGAGCGCGGGGTGACCTTATCGGGCGGGCAAAAACAACGTGTGTCTATTGCACGTGCCATTGTCAAGCATCCGCAGATATTAATTTTTGACGATTGCCTGTCTGCAGTAGATACCCGTACCGAGGAAGAAATACTGAGCAACCTGGGTGGTATCATGCAGGGAAAAACCAGCCTTATCATCGCACACCGCATATCCACTATTAAAAATGCGGATAAGATACTCGTCATTGAACAGGGCACTATAGCCGAACAGGGCACACATGATGAGCTAATGGAGCAAAAGGGTATCTATTTTGAATTATACGAAAAACAGCTGCTCGAAGAAGAAGAAAACGTTTAAAAATTAGCTTAATACTTTAAAAAATATCCCTGGTTGTTTTTGAAAAAGCCCAACAATATTGTTTTTAATACTTGTACTTTGAAAATTTATTTATATTTATGCCCAATAAAACTAATTACAATTACTTAACATGGGCGATTTTGACAACCGAGAACGAGAGGAAGTATTCTCAAAAAAAGTAAGGGCTGGTAAACGAACTTACTTTTTTGATGTAAAAGCTACCCGATCAAACGATTATTATATTACCATAACCGAAAGCAAAAAACGCCTGGAGGATGGTGTTTTCATCAAGCACAAGATATTTCTCTACAAGGAAGATTTTGAAAAATTTGCAGAAGGATTAAAAGACACCGTCGATTACATTAAGGCCCACCAGGAAGTAGCCGAAAAACGCTATGAATACACCGAGTCGCCCGAAGTCGCCAAA
>DASZWG010000318.1:0-3829 GCA_035546675.1 Mucilaginibacter sp.
ATGTGGAATGGGCGCTTAAGGCTATCCGTTTTGCTTTCGGCAGCGGTGTGCAAACCTGTTCGGTTATTGCTACGCGCTCGGGCAACGGCGTCATGGAAGTTTTGCAGCAGCAGGGGCACTATGCACCGCCGTCGCTTGATGCGCTGGAAAAAGTTTTTGAACGCGCACTCGGTCTTAAAAAAGGTCGTGTGTTTGTTGATACCTGGGAGATCGGTTTTCTTTCGCATTGCCCGGTTTGTTTTGATGCCAGGAAACACCGGCTTGAGTGTATGAATCTCGGTCAGCACGTCCTCCCGCAAATTAGCTGTAACTGTCAAAGCGCCCATGCCTGAAACCATTTATCCGTGCGATATATTAGTAGTAGGTGCAGGTTTTGCTGGCTCGCTTACCGCGCTGGCGCTGCATAACCTGGGCTTTCGGGTGTGCCTGGTCGAAAAAGGACAGCATCCCCGCTTTACGATCGGCGAATCATCGACCCCGGTTGCCGATATGATCCTGCGCGATCTGTCGGCAAAATATAACCTTCCCTGGCTGTATGATTTTTCGCGGTATGGAAGCTGGCAGCGTTCACATCCTGAAATCGTGTGCGGCATCAAACGGGGATTCAGTTTTTTTAAGCATTATCCCGGCAAAGATTTTTATACAGATGCCGATCACAGCAATGAACTCCTGGTTGCTGCAAGCGCCGATGATGTACAGTCGGATACAAACTGGTTGCGTGCGGATTTCGATGCCTTTTTGGTCAACAAAGTTATTGAAGCGGGCATACCTTATTTTGACCGGACAGAGATCGTTTCCGCAAAAAGGCATTCAGATTGGCAGTTTGTTGCGCGTCATGATGGTACGGATATCGTCTTTCAGGCCGATTTCATGGTTGATGCGACGGGGGATGGAATGATGGCCGAAAACCTGTTCGGCATCAGATCGGACTCTGGCGGTTTCCTGACGGATTCATTCGCTATCTTTTCCCATTTTAATGACGTACCACGATGGACAGACACGTTGAAGACCAAAGGTATACCTGTCGGGGATTTTCCGTACGACCCGGACAATTCTGCACTGCACCAGGTGCTGGATGAAGGCTGGATGTGGATGCTGCGCTTCAACGACCGGCGCACCAGCATTGGATTTGTATTGGACGGTAACCGGGCCGATGGTCAATTGTCGACCGACCAGTTATGGAACGATTTACTTCAGGAATACCCTGCCATACACCAGATCATCGATCACTCGTCCCTGTCATCTGTGCCGGGAAGGATCATCAGGTCGGGGAGGCTGCAGCGGAGGCTGACAAATTGCTTAGGCGAAGGCTGGACAGCCTTGCCGCATACCGCTGGTTTTGTCGATCCGTTGTTCAGTTCTGGGATCGCTCATTCGCTTACAGGTATCGAGCGGCTGGTGGATATCCTGCATAAGCATTGGGGCCGGCCTGCTTTGCTCCAGGATGAATTAAAGGCATACGAGCACAAGGTTTTTGAAGAATTGAAACTAACCGACCAGTTGGTTGCCGGCTGTTATAAAACAATGGCTCATTTCGATCTTTTCAATACATGGTCGATGCTCTATTTTGCCGCCACCATCACGTATGAACAACGCCGCTTGAAACAAGAGGAGCCTGGTTATTTCCTCAGTGCTGATGACCCCTATATCCGCGGGATCGTGCAAACATCATGGGACGATCTGCTCCGATTGCTTGACAACGCGGAACCATCCACGGAAGACGTGCATCATTTTAACGCATTGGTCAGGGAAAGGATCAGGCCCGTTAATACAGCAGGACTGATGGACCCGGCTTCAAAAAATATGTACTATCATACCGTAGCCAAGCTATGACTATTTAGACAGATCCTGTTTCGTGCCCCGGCGAAGAGCATTCCTGAACTCGTCGGTAGTTATCTTCCTCGTGTTATATTTTTTGCGGTATTCGGCATGTTCCCTGTCCGACGGATAAGTGACATTCTTTCCGTAAGGGTAACCCGGCATTTGGTGGAATGGCAGCGGCTCAACGGTCTGACCGTAAGCCGTATTCATATCGCCGTCTTTCACCCAGCCCTCGCTGTAGATCAGGAAGTCGCGCTTCCAGCCTTTAGGCAACTGCCCGAATTGTTTCGCATCAAAATTGAGGGTAACTTCATCACCACCGTCACAAATGATGTATTCGTCATCCGCTTTTTGCAGCAACGGCGTAACATCGCCGTAACGGGTATAATACCCGGTCAGGTCGCGCCATTTTTGCCCCGTGGTTACATGATAATAATCAAACCATTGCGGTCCGTAAGGTCCGCCTTTATGATACGATGCCGAATAGCCATGATAGCCCAGCGTGGCGTTCACCATTTTCAGGTCATGCATTTCCACCGGCGCTTTGGCATTCCCGGTCGAAAAGAATGCATGATCCCAATAGATCTGCATGTTGGTGCGGATGCGTACCCGGCGGTCGTTGGCCGTGAGGAACTTGCCCGAAAGATTAGCCACAACCATTTTATCCCGGCCCATCGGGAAGCCCATGTTGGGGATAACAGTTTGCCATTGTCCCTTTTTGTTGATCACCTGCAGGCAGGGCGGGTGCGGCTGATATTTACCGGATTGTGTAAGCTCTGTGTTGATGCTGGCGTCAGTCGGGAATATCCAGCCCCTGAGGAACAGGTACACACTGTCGCTGCGGGCTTTATCGCCGAGGTCGAGTATCAGGTCATGATCCTGCGCCACGCCCTGGAATTTACCCAGCGGGAAGTTTGAAACGTATTGAAAATCATAGGCGCTCAGTTTTGGCAGCAGGTTATGGCCCTCGCCGTCGGTAGCCGAAACCGGCAGGTGTTCATCGGATACTTTGTAGATCTTTCTGCCGGGGTAGGGTGGCGGCACAAATCGTTCATCAGCAAAAATATTGACCGAATCGGGGTGAGCTACAGCTACCAAACCGGCTTTGTCGAAGTAAACGGCTTCCCATAACTCTTCCGTGATCTTTAGCGAATACAACCCGTCTTTTGGCTTCAGTTTTTCACCGGGGATCAGTAAGTATTCCTTCGACGGGCCAAAATATGCCCGTGTAGTATCGGTGCCTTTGATCGATAAAGGCATGCCTAGCGCACTGCGCCAAAGCATATCCTTAATGAATTCGTATTTCTGGCCGTTCCAGGTAAACAGGAACGGGCACGAGCCTTTCAGTTGCTCCAGTTCGAGTATCCTGTCCTTCCGGCTGGGATCGACAATAACCTGCGGAACGCCATTGGGCCAGATGATGCGAACAGCATCCGGTTTTTTACGTGCGCCGATCCCGAATTCGGTTTGCGGACTGGTGACGGTTTTTACCTGGTACAGGTCACCGGCCTTCAATTCTACCTGTGCGCCTATTCCTAAGCGGTTGTTTTTGCTGTTACCGTACGATAGACCCACTAATTGCACCTGCATGTAATGATTGGCATTGCCGCCGTCGTTCCTGAGCAGCCGTGTACCCGAGGGGCCGATCAGGAAAATATCTTCATCACCATCAAGATCAAAATCCCCGATTCGGGCATGGTAACCCTGCGTAACGGTTTTTGGCAGCAGGCTGGAAACATCGCGGAAGCCTTTGGTCGTGTCGTTATGAAACAGTCTTAATCCTCTTTTCGAGTTATCAGGATTAACCCCAGTTATCAGCAAGTCCTGGTGACCGTCATTATCAAAGTCGACGAACGCTACATCATAAATTTTTGTGCCTTTCATGGCATTGCTCAATGTTGCCGAAGCGGGATCGGGGACGAAGCCGTGCCCGGTATTTTTCAGCAAATAGCATTTACCGTTGCCGGCTACGACGAGGTCGAGCAGGCCATCGTTATTATAATCGCCG
>DASZWG010000319.1:0-3949 GCA_035546675.1 Mucilaginibacter sp.
CTCCTGGTTCTCCAGTACATCCAGTAGGGTATTTTCTTCACCCTGAACAAAGGGCGCGTCCATGGAAACATGACGGCCCGAATTGCTCAGCGTATCGGATATTTTGTCAACTGTGGTTTCAAGCATATCTGCCAATTCTTCAGGCGACGGCTCACGCTCATATTCCTGTTCCAGTTTGGAGAATGCCTTGCTGATCTTGCTTAACGAGCCTACCTGGTTCAAAGGCAGACGTACGATACGCGACTGTTCGGCGATAGCCTGCAGGATGGACTGACGGATCCACCATACGGCATACGATATAAATTTGAAGCCTTTGGTTTCGTCGAAACGTTTAGCGGCTTTGATCAGGCCGAGGTGACCCTCGTTGATCAAATCGCCAAGCGTAAGTCCTTGATTCTGATATTGTTTTGCGACCGAAACAACAAAACGAAGATTTGTTTTTGTTAACCGCTCCAGTGCTGCCTGATCTCCCTCACGTATCTTTTGGGCTAATATTACTTCTTCTTCGGCTGTTATCAGGTCAACCTTACCAATTTCGTGGAGATATTTATCAAGTGACTGGGATTCACGATTGGTAATGGATTGGGTTATTTTGAGTTGTCTCATCTATTTTAATTACCTCGATTCTTTACTTTAGAATGGAACGTGCAAAGGTACAAAATTGTTATTACATATTTACAACCAAATACAAGTTTACATTTTATTTACTCACAGCGCATTTATCGTGCCGAAGCCGCTGTTTTTAAGTGTTTTTTACAATTCGCTGAGACTGAACGCTTCCCTCATCCTGATGCCCCTTTCGGTCTGCTGAAGCGTGCAGCATTCGTTCACCGGATCATGTTCAAAGTAAAGGATATAATCGTTTTCAGCGGCCTCGGCCAATATTGATTTTTTCTCGCTGATCGTTGTCAAAGGGAACATATCATAGGCCATCACATACGGTATGGGTAAATGACCGGCTGATGGTACCAGGTCGGCGGTATATAATATTTTCCTGTTTTTATAAGTGACCAGCGGGAGCATCATGGCTTCCGTATGGCCTGAAACAAAGCGTATACTGAAATCATTTGTAAAATCTATACCATCCACTGCATCAATGAACTTCAGCATCCCGCTTTCCTGTATCGGAAGTATATTCTCTTTCAGGAAAGATGCCTTTTCCCTGTCGTTGGGGTTTACCGCCCAGTCCCAGTGTTTGGCGTTGCTCCAGTATGTTCCATTTTTAAACGCAGGTACAAGCCGTTCGCCTTCCCGTTTAATGGCGCCGCCGACATGGTCGAAGTGCAAATGGGTAAGAAAAACGTCGGTTATATCGTCGCGGTGAAAACCATGTTTTGCCAGTGAAGAATTGATAGTGGCATCACCATGGAGGTAGTAGAAGCTGAAAAACCGTTCGTCCTGCTTATTGCCGATACCGGTATCCACCAGGATCAGCCTGTTGCCATCCTCAACCAGCAGCAGGCGCATGGCCCAGGTACACAGGTTATTATCATCAGCCGGGTTAAGCCTGTTCCAGATGGTTTTTGGCACCACGCCGAACATGGCGCCGCCGTCCAATTTGAAAAAGCCTGTGTCTATGGTGTAAAGTTTCATGCCCCCTAACCCCCTAAAGGGGGAATTTATTTCCGTTACTTCCCAATACTCCCCCTTCAGGGGGATGGGGGGTTATAAATGTATGCACTCCCCGTACGCGTCAGCCGCTGCTTCCATTACGGCTTCGCTCATTGTCGGGTGCGGGTGTACGGATTTGATGATCTCGTGCCCGGTGGTCTCCAGCTTACGGGCAGTTACAACTTCGGCTATCATTTCAGTCACGTTATAGCCCAGCATGTGCGCACCGAGAAACTCGCCGTATTTGGCGTCGAAGATCACTTTTACAAAACCATCTTTAGCGCCGGCCGCCGAAGCTTTGCCCGATGCAGAGAACGGGAATTTGCCAACTTTGATCTCATAGCCCGCCTCCCTGGCTGCTTTTTCGGTAAAACCTACCGAAGCAATTTCGGGACTGCAATAAGTACAGCCTGGTATGTTGTTGTAGTTCAGCGGTTCGGGGTTTAAACCGGCTATCTTTTCGACACAAATAATGCCTTCGGCTGATGCTACGTGCGCCAGCGCCTGTCCCTTGACGATATCGCCGATGGCATAAACACCCTCAACATTGGTTTTATAATAATCATCCACCAGCACTTTGCCTTTATCGGTTTTTACTCCATTTTCTTCGAGGCCGATGCCTTCAAGATTGGTGCTGATCCCTACGGCCGATAATACGATCTCGGCTTCAACCGTGACATTGCCCGCAGGAGTTTTGATATTCACTTTGCAAAGTTCACCGCTGCTGTCAACCGACTCAACCGTTGAGCTGGTCATGATCTCGATCCCCTGTTTTTTCAGGATGCGGTTCAATTGTTTGGATACTTCTTCATCCTCCAGCGGAACGATATTGTCCATGAATTCGACTACAGTAACCTTTGTGCCGATAGCGTTATAGAAGTAGGCAAACTCGATGCCTATTGCTCCCGAACCCACAACTACCATAGATTTGGGTTGTTTGGGCATGAACATAGCCTGGCGGTAACCGATCACTTTTACACCGTCCTGTTTGATGCTGGGCAATTCGCGCGAGCGTCCGCCGGTTGCCAGTATAATATGTTTTGCAGTATAGGTTTTGGTAGCGCCGTCATTGCCTTTTACTTCCACTGCCCCCTTCGATTTCAGCTTGCCGGTACCCATCAGTACTTCGATCTTGTTCTTTTTCATCAGAAACTGCACGCCTTTACTCATGCCATCTGCTACGTTGCGGCTTCTTTTGATAACTGCGTCAAAATCTACTTTGCCATCCGTAACGCTCAGGCCATAATCGCCGGCATGGTTAAAATACTCAAATACCTGTGCGCTTTTCAGCAATGCCTTGGTGGGTATACAACCCCAGTTGAGGCATATGCCGCCCAATGATTCTCTTTCAACTATTGCGGTTTTCAGCCCAAGCTGCGAAGCGCGGATAGCTGCAACGTACCCGCCCGGGCCCGAACCTATAACAATCAGATCGTAATCCATAGTTTTTAAATGCTTTTTGAATTCGACGCCAAAGCTAAGTAAAAGGGGCGACTTGAGGAAACATCATAATGTCAGGAGTTCCGCCAAGTAAGCGTTATCTTTAATTAAGACCCGGCTGCTGTTAAACAAAAAAAACCGGCTTATGACCGGATTTTTGTTTTTGGACGGATCATGTTCTTTCAGTAAATAAATTCGCCATATTCAGACCGGATCGTTACACGTTTACTATCAGCGGCTTCGCAATGGCCGATGATCTGTGCCTGCACCCCAAAGCTTTCCGATATTTTAATAAGGTCAGCTGCAATATGTTCCGGAACATATAATTCCATCCGGTGGCCCATGTTGAATACTTTATACATCTCGTGCCAGTCAGTGCCGGATTCTTCCTGTATGAGCTTAAACAACGGCGGAACCGGGAAAAGGTTATTCTTGATCACGTGCAGCCTGTCAACAAAATGCAGCACCTTGGTTTGTGCACCACCGCTGCAGTGCACCATGCCATGAATTTCTTTTCTGTAGCCGTTCAGCATGGCCTTGATCACCGGTGCATAGGTGCGCGTGGGCGATAGCACCAGTTTCCCGGCATCCACTGTCTGGCCGTCGCCAATATCGATCTTGTCGGTCAGGTTCCTGCTTCCTGAAAATACCAGGTTATCAGGTACTGCATGGTCATAGATTTCAGGGTATTTTTCAGCGATACTTTTATTGAATACGTCATGCCGTGCCGAGGTCAGACCGTTAGAGCCCATACCCCCGTTGTATTCCTTTTCATAATTTGCGTGGCCATACGATGCCAGTCCGACGATCACATCTCCCGGCTGTATACGGTCATTTGAAATGATCTCGTCGCGCTTCATCCGGCAGGTTACGGTGGAGTCGACAATAATGGTTCGCA
>DASZWG010000320.1:0-1890 GCA_035546675.1 Mucilaginibacter sp.
ATCCAAATAAACTTTAAAATAATTCTAAATAGTGTATTAAATCATTGATATACAGATTCATAAAAACGATCAAGGCACTGACACGATCATGCCAGTGTTTCAAAGTGTCGTACCGCCATGTGAAACGCCCTGAAAAATGGGCACTTTTTTAATCGCGCCAGAGGTATGGAAACAGCAACAAGGAAGTAGCGATGACGATAGCGTTGATCGCAACCAGAACGCCGATATTGCCATAATTAACGCTGCGGTCGAGGCCATCCATCGCAGCCTTGCTTAGTTTGATGAGAACTAGAATTACGGGTATTACCACCGGGAAACTCAGGATGGCCATCAGGGTGCCGTTATTGCCAGCTTTGGAGGCAATGGCCGAGATCATGGTGAAAATGGTGGAAAAACTGATGCTGCCCAGCAAAACAGAGATAAAATAAAACAGCGGGTCGCCGATGGTATTGGTGAAGAAGATAAGATAGACCAGTAGCGCCAACAGGCTGAGCAATGACATCAGCAATATGTTGTAGATGGTTTTGGACAGGATAATAGCCTGCGGACCGGCGATGGAATAGTAATACAGCAGGCGGCTCCGGCTTTCCTGCATGAAACTTTTGGCAATGGCGTTCACCGAAGCGAAAAGCATAATGATCCAGAACAATACATTCCAGACGATTGGATAACCATTGCTGCCGATGAAGCCCGGCGTAAGGTGAAAAGAAATGTAGCAAACAAACACCGTGGATACCACATAAAGCAGTACCCCGTTAAAGGCATACTTCGAACGCCATTCGAGCAGTATTTCTTTTTTGAGCAGGTACCAGGTTTGGTTGACGAGTTCCATTCGCTGCAAAGATAGGTTTAAGTAAGGAAGTCCGAAAGTCTGCATAAGTCCGAAGGCCGAATGTATATTTGCCTTATCGTTTTCGAACTGATCAATGACTGTCATATATCATCAAACACCTATAGGAATAGCCCGGATCAGGGAAGAAGAGGGTTTTATTTCGTCTGTTAAGCTGATGGACCTGAAGGCGGATGACGAGGAAGCATCTACCCCCCTGTTACTGGATGCCGCAAATCAGTTAGATGAATATTTTGCCGGCAAACGCATGGTCTTTGATCTCCCGATAAAACAGCCGGGATCAGCTTTCCAACAGGAAGTATGGCAATGCCTGCTGGAAATCCCCTACGGCAAAACCATCAGCTACCTGCAGCAATCAAAAATGATGAACAACCCGCTGGCAATACGTGCCATTGCATCCGCTAACGGGCAAAATCACCTGGCCATCGTAGTGCCTTGTCACCGGGTGATCGGTTCTGATGGATCGCTTACCGGCTATGCCGGCGGTTTATGGCGTAAGAAATGGCTGCTGGAAAATGAAGCCCGAGTGCTTGGCGTGGGACAAACCAGTTTATTCTAAAGCTTTATATTTTCTGATAAATATTCGTTTTGGAGTTAATGACCCTGAATTTGTTTTTCATTTCAGGCAGACGAATAGTCTCTTTTGAACCAAGACACAAAATACCCGAAGGGCATAAACTATTGTAAAAAAGCTCCAGGACCTTTTGCTGGAGTTCGGCCTCGAAATAAATAAATACATTACGGCAGCTAATGAGCTGAAACTCATTAAAAGACTGGCCGGTAACCAAATTGTGAGTAGAGAACAGAATATTTCTTTTCAATTCGTTATTGATCCGCGCCACATCATTCATGATACTGAAATGGTCCGTTAGTGAACCGGGGAGACCTGTCTGCTCATAATTTTCAGCATAGCTTTTCAGCTTACGCATGCTGTATACCCCATTGCGGGCCTCATTCAGCATCGCTGTGTGGATATCGGTTCCGTAAATAAATGTATGATCATACAGCCCTGCTTCGCGGAAAAGAATAGCCAGCGAATA
>DASZWG010000321.1:0-4168 GCA_035546675.1 Mucilaginibacter sp.
AAACATCATTTAAAGGTAAGATGAAAAGCCATACCAAATGGTTGCAAAGGATCGAAAATATTTTTCTAATTTGCTATCCCGCTATTTCAATCTCATGAAAAAAATCATACCGGCAATCCTGATCGCTGTTTGTGCATTTGCAAATGCGTTTGCACAAAATATGGCTTCCGACACGGCTATCCTTTTCAAACCCGACCGTGTGTTCGACGGCGAACAGATGCACACCGGCTGGTGGGTAATGGTGAAGGGTAACAAAATAGAGGCGGTTGGTGAGCCGTCTTCGATCCATGCTCCCGCCGATGTGAAAGTGATCGAACTAAAGGGCGAAACCCTGATGCCGGGCATGATCGAGGGGCATTCGCACCTGTTCCTGCACCCTTATAACGAAACAAGCTGGGACGACCAGGTACTAAAGGAAAGCCTTGCCGAGCGAACCGCACGCGCCGTGGTACATGCCCGAAAAACCCTGTTGGCAGGCTTTACCACTACCCGCGACCTCGGCACCGAAGGAGCCGGTTATGCGGATGTCGGACTCAAAGTAGCCATCGAAAAAGGCGTAGTACCCGGTCCGCGGATACTGGCGGCAACCCGCGCTATTGTGGCTACGGGCAGCTATGGGCCAAAATCGCTGGTGGATAACGCGGCATTGCCCAAAGGGGGTGAAGAAGCCGACGGCATCGACGGTATTACGCATGTGGTGCGCTCACAGATCGGGCATGGCGCCGATGTGGTGAAATTGTACGTCGATTACCGCTGGGGGCCAAACGGCGAATCCGAACCGACCTTTACCGTTGAGGAATTGAAAACGGCGGTCGAAGTGGCTAAAAGCAGCGGAAGGATCGTAGCCGCCCATTCGGGCACAACCGAAGGCATGCGCCGGGCCATTGAGGCAGGAGTGACGACCGTAGAGCACGGCGACGGCGGCACACCCGAACTTTTTGCCCTGATGAAGCAGAAAGGCATCGCGCTGTGCCCTACTCTCGCAGCAACGGAAGCCATTGCCACTTACTATTACGGCTGGAAAAAAGGACTGAATGAAGAGCCGGAGATCGTTAAGCACAAGCACGAGATATTTACCGAGGCGCTTAAAGCAGGCGTTACCATTTGTATGGGCGGCGATGTAGGCGTGTTCCCGCACGGTGATAATGCCCGCGAAATGGTGCTGATGGCCGAATACGGCATGAAACCCATCGATGTGCTGCGCTCGGCAACATCGGTCAATGCCGGCGTATTTCAATTGAACACCCTGGGAAACATCAAACCCGGTTATTTGGCAGATATCATCGCCGTAAAAGGCAATCCGGCAGAAGACATTCACGCTGTGCAGCAGGTAAATTTTGTGATGAAGGACGGGGTGATCTATAAACATTTATAACCTGTTGTAACTGATGAAAATATTATTTCGGTGCCTGTTCTTGTTCCTGTTACCGGCTTTTTCCCTGAGCACAAAGGCACAGGAAAAACTGATCCCCATTGAAACTGCTAATGATGCGCTGGTGCTGCATGTAAACGGCAAAGGCTATGCGAGCATGGTCTACTTTGGTAAAAAGCTGGCAGATACCACAGGCTACCGGCAAATTTCAAGGCAATACCAGTTGGATGAGGACAATATGTATAGCTCAGCTTATACGACAGCAGGGACGCACAACCTGCTGGAGCCGGCCATAGCTGTAACCCATGCCGATGGCAATAAATCGCTCGATCTGCGTTTTGTGAGCGAGTCGGCCGACCGGATAAGCGACGATGTATCGCAGGTAAATATCGAGCTGAAAGACCCGGTTTACCCGGTTGAGGTAACGCTTCATTACAAATTATATGCTGCCGAAAATGTAATAGAACAGTGGAGCACTCTTATCCACCATGAAAAAGGTAATATCACGCTGGATAAATATGCTTCGGCCAATCTTTACCTGCAGGGTAAAACTTTTTGGTTGCGCCACTATCACGGCGACTGGGCCAAAGAAATGAGGCCGGAAGAAGAACAGCTTACGCACGGCGTTAAAACTCTTGACAGTAAATTAGGCAGCCGCGCCGACCTGTTCGGACCGCCTTCGTTTATGGTTTCCTTCAATAAACGCGCCACTGAGGATGAGGGCGAAGTGCTTTTGGCCAACCTGGAGTGGAGCGGAAATTACCGGATCGATTTTGAGCTTGACCCTTCGGATAATCTGCGGCTGATAGCCGGGATCAACAACTATGCGTCGCATTACAGCCTGAAACCGGGTGAAGAGTTTGAAACGCCAAAACTGGTTTACACCCTGTCCTTTCACGGCAAAGGCGAAGGCAGCCGCAATTTGCAGGATTGGGCCCGTAAATACAAGGTTATAGATGGCGAGGGACCGAGGCTGACACTACTGAACAACTGGGAATCGACCTATTTCGATTTTGACGAAGAAAAGCTGGCTGAGCTTTTGAAGGATACAAAGAAGCTGGGTGTCGACCTGTTCCTGCTGGATGACGGCTGGTTCGGCAATAAATACCCGCGTAATAATGATCACGCCGGATTGGGCGACTGGCAGGAAAACAAAGCCAAGCTTCCGCACGGCATCGGCTACCTGGTGAAGGAGGCGAAAAGCGATAGTGTCAAATTCGGCATCTGGGTTGAACCGGAAATGGTGAACCCCAAAAGTGAGCTGTATGAGAAGCACCCCGATTGGGTGGTGAAACAGCCGCAGCGCGACGAATATACGATGCGCAACCAGTTGGTGCTCGACCTGAGCAACCCGAAAGTCCAGCAATTCGTTTTCAACGTTGTGGATGGATTGTTCACCAAAAATCCCGGTCTTGCCTACATCAAATGGGACTGCAATTCGGTGATGTACAACGCTTATTCCGCGTATGAAAAAGACCAGGATAATTTTTATGTCGATTATGTAAAAGGGCTTTACAAAGTGATGGCGCGGATAAGGGCCAAATATCCCAAAGTGCCGATGATGCTGTGTTCGGGCGGGGGCGGCCGGGTGGATTACGGCGCCCTGCAATATTTTACCGAGTACTGGCCCAGCGATAATACCGAGCCTTTGGAGCGGATATTTATCCAGTGGGAATATTCCTATTTCTACCCGGCGCTGGCAAGCGCCAATCATGTAACCAACTGGGGTAAAGAGCCTGTCAAATACCGCGTGGATGTGGCCATGATGGGTAAGCTGGGTTTCGACATACCGGTAAGCAAACTTTCTCCGGATGAACTTGCTTTTTGCCGGCAAGCCGTCAAAAATTACAATGCCTATTCGGAAGCGATATGGCACGGCGAGCAGTACCGGCTGCAAAGCCCCTGGGATAATGATGCGGCTTCGCTTGTGTATGTTGATACTGCAAAGAGCCATGCCATCATGTTCAACTACCTGGTCAATAACCGTTATGGGGCAGGCACACATCGGCCCATCAGGTTAAAAGGGCTCGATCCGGGTAAGCAATATTTTGTTAAAGAGATAAACCTGTTCCCCGGAAGCAAACCGGGCATTGCCGAAGGCATCTATAGCGGCGATTTCCTGATGAAAGTTGGTATTAATCCCGAAGTGAATGAAGGCAGAACAAGCGTGGTGGTCGCAGTTGATGAGGTGAAATAATGGGTTACTTCTTCAGCCTGTAATACTTATAGATCTTTACCCCTGCCATCAGCAAAAAGACAAGCACCACAAAACCAATGATGGTATACGGCCAGTTTACGTTATCTTTTACCACGGCGCATATTACGATCAAAAACAACAGCAGTGTAGCCAGCTCGTTCCAGAGCCGCAGTTGAGTCGATTTCCATTTGAAAATCCCTTTACGCATCTGTTTGATCTTGTTTTCACAGATAAAATGGTAAATGATCAGTAAAACAACGGCGGTCAGTTTGATATGCAGCCACTGCTGCTGCAACCAGCCAGGTATGATAAAGAGCATGGTGATGCCGGCCGCTATCACGAGGTACATGGACGGTACGGTGATAATGTTCCACAGCCGCCGTTCCATGATCTCAAATTGTTTGGAAAGGATTGTTCTCTCGGGTTCGGGCTTTTCCTGCGCCTCGGTATGGTAAATGAACAGGCGCACAATATAAAACAGCCCCGCAAACCAGCAGACCACAAATATGATGTGTATGGCTAAAATGTATTGATAGGCCACGAATTGCACGAATTTATTCGAACTACACAAAAAAAGCGAATTAGTGAGATTTCGCTCT
>DASZWG010000322.1:0-2034 GCA_035546675.1 Mucilaginibacter sp.
ACTGCTGAGACGGTGAAAGGGTAGTTTTTTGTGCCAAGCTGGATCTCGACAATTTTTCCAACAACATCATCGGTACCAAACAAAGCTTTTGCCCTGGATGATGTCAATACAATATCCTGTTTGTTGTGCAGGACGGTTGCCTTTGTACCATATTTTAAGGGGAAACTGAAAACAGAAAAGAAAGACTGATCTGCGAATCCGACTCGTGCGCGAAGTGTTTTATTGCCTGCCTGAACCAGGTTTTCGCCCCATGGAAGTTGCAACCGAACATAGCTAATAACATCCGGCAAGTCCTTTTTCATCGCCTCACCCCAGGTCTCGGTAGTCGGCCCGCTATAATCTGTGGATGCATTAATGCCGTCTGAACTGGGTATCGCCTCATGTAAATAGACCCGGTATATCTCGCTGGCGTTTTTATGGAATTTATCAAAGCTAAACTCATGGACGGAGTATAGCAAAAGGAGGCTAAAGCATGCAATGCCTACCGATAGACCAAAAACATTAATGAAAGTAAAAATCTTCTGCTTTTGCAGGTTACGAAAAGCGACCTTGAGGTAATTCCTGATCATGGCACTAAGTTTTATGGTTATGATTTATCATCCAAATCAAATGCCATACAAATATTTACCTGATTAGCAGCAGATTACATTAAACCCAATGAACGAAAGCGTTCGTATTTGATACACCCCATGTGCGGTTCCGGACTTTATTAACAGATCGCGATGCTTGCAGGTTTGACGGCTTATCAGCCCTCGTAAACAAACTTATAGCCTATACCCCTAACCGTTTGCAGGTACTGCGGCGAATCAGGATTATTTTCGATCTTTTTCCTCAGGCGAACGATATGCATATCAAGCGTACGGGTATTCACATCGGCATTATAGCCCCACACTTCCATCATCAGCTCTTCGCGGTTGATCACCTTATTCTTGTTTTTCAGGAAATAGAGCAGGATGCGGTTTTCCAGTATGGTCAGCTCGATCTTTCTGCCATCCCTGATCAGCAAGTGCATGTTGGGGTGGTGCTCCATGTTAGCAAACCTGTAAGCCTCTGATTTGTCGCTGTTCAGGTAGAATTTGATTTTGCTGTCGATCATCGCCACCAGCACATCCATGTTGAACGGCTTGGTAATATAATCGGAAACGCCAAAATTGTACGCCTCTATCTTGTCCACGTCCTGCGCCTTGGCCGTCATCATGATCACCAGCTTATCAAAACCCTTCTCTCTTAACGAAGTGCATACGTCGGCCCCCTGTTTGCCCGGAAGCATCCAGTCGAGTAAAACAATATGCGGCTGCTCGGCCAGTATCAGAGCCTCGGCATCGTCGCCATTGTCGGCTTCGAGCACTTTATAACCCTCCGACTGTAAACGTTCGGCCACCAGGAAACGCAGGTTCTCGTCATCCTCAACCAGCGCTATTTTGATTTCTTTATCCATATTTGATCTTTACTGTTAACTGGCAGTTTCATAGGGAAGCGTCACTATAAACTCCGAGCCTTCATGTATTTTTGAATTAACCGTTATTTCTCCGTTCATAAAATTAGCCAGTTCCTTACAGAATGCCAAACCCAGCCCTACGCTCCCGTTCTGGTTGTATTTATTCTCAATCCTGTAAAATTTCTTGAATATGTTACCTATCTCCTCTTTGGCTATTCCTATTCCTTTATCCACAAATGAAAACACGATATTACGCTTTTCTGCGGCAATATGGATAAAAAGTTCGCGATGCCCCGGATTTGAATATTTGTAGGCATTTTCCATCAGGTTCTGGAAAATACTGCCCAGCATTACGGGGTCGGTATAAAATTTACCCACCCCAAATATCTTGTAACTTAGTTTGAAGTCGGGGTACCTGATACTGAAAGTATCGATATAGCCCTTCACAAAATCTTCCAAACTTACTTCTACCTTCTTGAGCTGGATCGCATCATTCTCCAATTGCGTAAACGATAGCAGCTTATTCATTAAGTCGTTCAGTTTGTCGGCCTCTTCATCAAGTATCTTGCCGTAATGCTTTCGCTGTCTTTCGCTCA
>DASZWG010000323.1:0-4227 GCA_035546675.1 Mucilaginibacter sp.
TCAGCTCGAAGCTGAAGATATCCAGCGCGAAGGTCTTTTTGAGCAGGTTAAAATCGAGCGCGGGGCTATAGTCGGCGCCAACGGGGGGCAACTGGGCGGTATCGCCCACCAGCACCAGCTTGCAGTTTTTGGTGTTGTACACGTAGTTCACCAGGTCGTGCAGCAGGGCATCGCGGTTACCGCCGGGCACCTCGTCGGGGATCATAGAGGCCTCGTCGACGATGAACAGCGTATCGCTTGAGAGGTTCTCCGCCAGTTTAAACGGATCGTCGATGTTGATGGCTGAGCGCTTCCGGTAAATGCGCTTGTGGATGGTAAAAGCCTTGCGGCCCGAGTAGGCGCTGATCACCTTGGCCGCGCGACCCGTGGGCGCCAGCAGCACCGATTTGTAATTGTAGTACCTGAGCGCCTTGACCAGCGCGCCGATCACCGTGGTTTTGCCCGTGCCGGCATAGCCCTTCAGGATAAAGCACTCGTCGCCGTTATCGCTCAGCAGAAACTGGTGCAGCCGGGCGAACAACTCGTTTTGCTGGGCGGTAGGCTCGTGCGGGAAAGCTTTGGCGATCTGATCGGGAGCGGGCATGGGTAAAGATGCCGATTTTATTTCTATTCCGCAGGGAAGTAATTTTTATTCCGCAGATGTTATGCCGTTCACTGCATTCAATTGTCCGGCTGATTTTTCTTCAACAATGAAGATATCATCAGTTGCAGTGTGCGTTGGTTGGTGCTGCCGATATTAAAATCTTTAAAAACAATCTTTCCATTTTTGTCTATCAAAAAATTGCCGGGCTCACCATCTACTCCATAATATTTAGCAGCAAACTCAGGGCTTCCTCGTAACGGGATAAATGAATATTTGGTGTTTTTCATAAAGGGAATCACATAAGGATCTTGGTCAGGTGATATATTAATGCCAATGTAAGCTACATCTTCACCCTTGAATTTATTGATCACAGCCTGGAAATGCGGAAATTCGTCCCGGCAGGGTCCGCAAGCCGGGAACCAGAATGTGAGCAACACAACCTTACCCTTCAGGCTATTCAGATTTAACGTACCATTGCCGGTATAAAGCCCTAATTCAAACGGATAGGCTGTAACAGCAGTGCTATTCCTGATCGTCACAATGTCTTTCGAAATCTGCGCTTTATTCTTACCGATTTTACCGCCAAGCAATTCCAGTTCAGTATAAAGCTGATCGGTGGGCAGTCTGGCAAATCTTGCAGCAACACTATCGTAAGCTGTTTTAACATCTCCCGCTTTTGCCTCCAACGAAAATTTCTTTAATACGATGAAGTCTTGAAGGTGAGTAAACTTTGGAAGTTTTATTTCGTCAAGTTTAAGCAAAGCCTCTTTATAGTTTTGATCCTGCTCCAATTTGTTAACTTGTATTAGCGATTCCGCAACCTGTTTCCTGATCGCCCAGTCCTTCCCTCCGCCCATTTCATTGATCAATGCTAAGGCCTTTTCAGGATTTATTTGCAGGTAAGCATCGGTTAACCTCATCATTCCGACTGATGACCACTGGAATTTTTGCGGTGGGTATAATTTACGGAGCTCTTCGAAATAGCTGATCTTGTCATTCGCGTCAATCGTATTTTCGGCCAGCCAATATAAGGCTTGTGCGCCGTGGTTGTTTGCCGGGAAACGTTTTACAAAATCAAAAACCCTGCGGGCGTATTCTTTCGGGTCGCCGTTCTCAAAATACAATAAATAATAAAAAGCGTAATCGGCGTTCGAAGAGTCGGCAAGAGCAGCCTTTCTCATATATTTGGCTGACAGGTCTTCCTGCCCCCATCTTTCTGCATCCGCTGAAAGCATGTACCATACTTTAGCATTGCCGGGTTCCGATTCTACCACTCTAAGCAAAAATTGCTTTGCCTGCGGCATTTCAGCATTATAATAAACCGTTCCAATGGCCAGCGGAATATTTATGTTTTGGGGGTATTTCTTCATCCATTCGTTATACTGTTTTATAACAAGCGGATTACTTATACCCATCGCATAGATATAGGCCTTATGTGCACCTAGGCTATTCATATTGGTGTCCAAAATATCTTTGGCTTTTTTTATTTCTTCGGCAGATGCAGGCCCTTTGCGGACGGGTATCTGGGCTAAAGCCCGCCCTGCGAAACAGAATATCAGAATTGTTAATGCAGCAAATTTTAAATTATTTTTGATCATTGTAATGAATATAAATAATCAACAAGGTTTCTTTCTCTCTTTGGAACTTTAAATATAATAATTTAGCAGCAACGATTTCTTCGCTGTCCGAAGTTTGCAAATCGGTAGTCTGACTCACCCCCTAACCCCCTCTCTAAGGTTAGAGAGGGGGAACATTCCATTATTTAAAACCCTCTCTGCAAGCAGAGAGGGTGGCTGACATAGTCAGCCGGGTGAGTAAAATCATACACTATTTTTCCGCAGGGTCCCCTCCGGGAGACCCCGCGGGGACAAAAAAAGACCGCTGTCCGAAGTTTGCAAATCGGACTCGTAAACAGGTAATCTCAGACTACCTGCATAAGGGTTCGAAGTCAGGAGAATCGAACAGCATGGGCCCCACAGGTACAGGAAGGTTATCGTATATCTGCAATAATCAGAACCGTGGGTTGAGCCGCATCTGAGCCGCTTCGATAAAATCGGCAATAAAACCATGGTCATTTTCGAACCCCGATCCGATGAAAAAAAGCGCCGCCTTTAAAGAAACCAATGCCGCAAACCAAAATATTTTAGCAATCGCAGTATCATCGAATTCAATGTTCATTAAATCCAGGCATACGGGCCAATCGTCAAAGGGCCAGTACCACCACAACAGCGGACCCGTATCCATTAACGGATCGCCTAACGTGATTTCGTCCCAATCAACCATAAAAAGCCGATCGTCGGAAAGCAAGAAATTAGAATTATTTGGCTCGTTATGAATAACTGCCATTTGACCGGCATTTAATTCATACCCCAGGCCTGAAAACTTAAGATAGCTATCCCTGAAATTTACGTCTTCAAAATAAGGGGACTTAATTGAGCCTATGCTCCTGTCAAGAACCTGCAATTCAGATTCGAATAGGTTACGATCCCTTTGAGGAAATCGCTGCAGCAATATTTGCAACAATACGGGATCGTTGTGATAAGTTTTTAATAAGGTAAATACCCGTTCGCTGTTTGAAGCAAACCAGCTTTTTTGCGGGGCCGAACCTTCAATAAATTGCTGAACTATAAAAGTTCTGCCCTTGTGTGTACCGCTTTGCAGCACATCCGGTGCAACCCCAATTCTGGCCAGCCTTTTCAGTATTTCGGCATCAACATCGAACTTTAGAAAATATTTTAAACCACCACCGGAAACGATGTATTTTTCTTTGCGCCGGCCGTTTATTGGTTTTTCCATTTGCCAGTCCGCGCTTTTGAACAGCGAAGAAAATAGCTCCTGCACATTATTCATGGGTTGCCGTATTGTTTCATCTCGTACAGATAAGAAGAACAGCTTAGCCGTTCGAAGCCGTAAAAACCGAACAGCAAGGGTTTTGTTCCTACTTCCTCAATATCTTATCCATCGCCCTGCCTTTTGCCAGTTCGTCGATCAGCTTATCCAGGTAACGAACCTTTTGCATCAGTTTGTCTTCAATCTCTTCCACGCGATAGCCGCAAATAACGCCTGTGATCTTTGAAACATTGGGATTGATAAGCGGCGCCCGGGCAAAAAAGGTCTCAAAGTCAGTTTTACCGGCGATGATTTTTTGTAAGGCCTGTTCGTCATACCCAGTCAGCCAGAATATGATCTCATCCACTTCGGCTTTGGTGCGGCCCTTTCTCTCCGCTTTCCGGATATAAAGCGGATAAACGCTCGCAAACGACATCCTGTATACCCTTGTATTATCCATCCTGTCAGTATTTGATTATCAAAGTTAATTTTTTGCCGCAAGACGCGTTTCCCCGGAGCAAAAAAGTGAGAAAGATCATTAAAAATAATCAAAGATTGTTTCTAACTTAGAAGTAAGGCGCCCTATCTGCTGGATGGAGTGCGCTGTTTTAGAACCAATTACGTATCCCTAAATCGTTACTGAGATGAAAAATGTTAACCCCATTTACTGGGCACTTACGATCATTTTTGCCGGACTAATGCTTTGGTCGGCCATTCCCGACCTGATGAGCACTTCGGACGCCGTGCTGATCATTAACAAACACCTGGGCTATCCGGCCTATTTTACGCCTTTTATCGGGTTTGTTAAGATATTA
>DASZWG010000324.1:0-14017 GCA_035546675.1 Mucilaginibacter sp.
GTCGTGAAGGTTACCGCAACGCCTTTGCTGATTTTGATGTCGAAAAAGTGGCTGCTTTTACGCAGGATGATGTGGAGCGCCTGATGCAGGATGCTGCGATTATCCGTAATCGCGCCAAAATCGAGTCGGCCGTTACCAATGCGCAAAAATTCATCGAAAT
This sequence comes from Mucilaginibacter sp., assembly GCA_035546675.1. GTDB lineage: Bacteria > Bacteroidota > Bacteroidia > Sphingobacteriales > Sphingobacteriaceae > Mucilaginibacter. Next base: position 161 of record DASZWG010000324.1, read on the forward strand.
ACAAAAGGAATTCGGTTCGTTCGACAAGTACATGTACAGCTTTATGCCCGATGGTAAACCGATCATCAATTACACCGAAAAGGCTCCTGCCAGTACACCCATATCCGACGCCATCAGCAAGGATATGAAAAAGCGGGGCTTCAAATTCTTCGGCACCACCATCTGCTATGCACACATGCAGGCTACCGGCATGGTGAACGACCATCTGCCAGATTGTGCCTTTAAATAGCACGAATTTTTCCGAATTGCACGAATTAACCTATATTTTGTACTATTGTATCTCGCACCCGCAGACCCGAAATAATTCGTGAAATTCGTGTCCTTTCAATTCGTGCGATTAGTGCAAACATTATGAAGAAGCTATTTCTATTAGACGGCATGGCCCTCATTTACCGGGCGCATTTTGCATTGAGCAAGGCCCCGCGTTTTACATCAGGCGGTCTTAATACCTCTGCTATGCTGGGTTTTACCAATACCCTGCTCGATGTGCTGAAAAAGGAAAGGCCCACTCACATGGCCGTGGTGTTCGACACGGAAGCGCCAACCGAGCGCCATACCGAGTTTGAAGCCTACAAGGCACAGCGTGAAGCCATGCCCGAGGACCTGGCCAAAGCCATCCCTTATATTTATAAGATCGTCCTGGGTTTTAACATCCCACTCATTACATCCGACGGTTATGAAGCCGATGATATCATCGGTACACTGGCTAAAAAAGCTGAAGCCAAAGATTACGAGGTGTATTGCATGACGCCCGACAAGGATTTTGCGCAATTGGTTTCTGAAAAGATAAAACTTTACAAACCCGGCCGCCAGGGTAACGAGGTCGAAATAATGGGTGTAAAAGAAGTGCTTGCTAAATGGGAAGTGGAACGCGTGGAACAGGTGATTGACATCCTGGGCCTGTGGGGCGATGCGGTGGATAATATTCCGGGTATCCCGGGTGTGGGCGAGAAAACCGCCAAACAGCTCATCAAACAATACGGATCAGTCGAAAATATCATCGCCAATAGTCATGAACTGAAAGGCAAGCTGAAAGAAAATGTCGAAACTTATGCGGAGCAGGGCCTGCTTTCGAAAAAATTAGCGACCATCAACCTGAATGCGCCAGTCGAGTTGGATGAAGCGGGATTAGAAGTATGCACGCCGAGCAAGGATCTGCTGGAGCCGCTTTTCGCCGAGCTGGAGTTCCGTACGCTGGGCAAACGTGTTTTCGGCGATGATTTCAGCATTACCGAAACCAGGGCCGTAGGTATTCAAACCGACCTGTTCGGTAACCCGGTGGCCACGGGCAGAACCACATTGACCGTCGATATTGAAGACATTGTTGAAACGGAAACCGAGATCGTCGGGAAAAATATCAGTAACGTAGACCACCAATATTATCTGGCCGATACCCCGGAAAAACGCTCCGAACTGATCGGCATACTGCAACAGCAAAAGGATTTCTGCTTCGATACGGAAACGACCGGAACGGACGCCAACAATTGTGAGCTGGTAGGCATGTCGTTTTCCGTTAAACATCACGAAGGCTGGTATGTACCCGTGCCTGCCGACAAAAAAGAAGCCCAAGCGATAGTGGATGAGTTTAAACCCGTAATGGAGGACCCAGCTATAGGTAAAACCGGGCAGAACCTGAAGTTCGATATCCTGATGCTGAAATGGTACGGTGTGGATGTGAAAGGGACGCTGTTCGACACCATGCTGGCGCATTACATCCTCGATCCGGATACCCGTCATAATATGGATGTCCTGTCGGAGAATTACCTCGGCTACAAGCCGGTATCTATCACCGAGCTCATCGGCGCAAAGGGCAAGCCCCAGGGCAGCATGCGCGATGTGGAGATTGAAAAGATAAAGGACTATGCCGCCGAAGATGCCGATGTTACCCTGCAATTGCGCACCGTGTTCGAACCGAAGCTGAAGCAGGCCGAGGCCGAAAAGCTGATCCACGAGATCGAAAATCCCTTGATCTATGTACTGGCCGATATGGAATATGAGGGCGTTCGCATTGACCATGATACGCTGAAGGAATTTTCGAAAGAGCTGGAAGGCGATATAGCCGGTCTTGAGAAGACGGTATACGAAAAGGCCGGGGTCCGTTTCAATATCGCTTCACCCAAGCAATTAGGCGAAGTGCTGTTCGAGAAACTGATGCTTGACCCGAAAGCCAAAAAAACCAAAACCGGCCAATACCAAACAGGCGAGGATGTGCTGCTTTCGCTTGCCGCCAAAAGCGATATTGTACGGGACATACTCGATTACCGCCAGCTGCAAAAACTGAAATCGACCTATGTAGACGCCCTGCCATTGATGGTGAACCGGAAAACCGGCCGCGTGCATACTTCCTATAACCAGGCAGTTGCCGCTACGGGCCGTTTAAGCTCTACTAACCCCAACCTGCAAAATATCCCGATCCGCACCGAGCGCGGGCGCGAGGTGCGTAAAGCGTTCATCCCGCGCGACGACAGTCATACCATTCTTTCGGCCGACTATTCCCAGATCGAATTGCGCATTATTGCCGAGATCAGCAAGGACGCGAACATGCTCGACGCCTTTGCACAAAATCTCGATATCCATACGGCTACCGCCGCCAAAGTTTACGGTAAAACGCTGCTCGAGGTGACCAGCGACGAACGCCGGAACGCCAAAGCGGTCAATTTCGGTATCATTTACGGGCAGTCGGCTTTCGGTTTGTCGCAGAACCTGGGTATCCCACGCAAGGAGGCTGCCGAGATCATCGAGAACTATTTTGCGCAGTATCCCGGCATCAAACAGTACATGGGCGATACGATGAATTTTGCACGCGAGAACGGTTATGTATGCACGCTGATGGGCCGCCGCCGCTATTTGCGCGATATTAATTCGGCTAATGCTACCGTGCGGGGATTCGCCGAACGAAATGCGATCAACGCACCCATACAGGGCTCGGCAGCCGACATGATCAAGATCGCCATGATCAATATTCACCGCGAATTCAAAGCCCAAAAATTGGATGCCCGCATGACCATGCAGGTGCATGACGAACTGGTATTTGACGTGCCAAACAGCGAGGTGGAAAAAGTAAAACCCATCATCAGTGAAGGGATGAAAAGGGCGATCAAAACCAGCGTGCCTATCCTGGTCGAGATCGGCGCAGGATCTAACTGGCTGGAGGCGCATTGATGTTTAGTTAAGGTGGTGGGAGCAGTTGTAGTGGTTGATTAGCTGATTGCAATATCCATTTTAACGCTTGCATATAAAAGACCGAAGGAAAAAGCTTCGGTCTTTTTTGCTTTCAGCTTTAAACTGATCAATCGCTTCACTTCAAGTTGAACGAAAAAAAATTTCATCGTACGACTAAACCTATCGCTTATCGGCTGCTCTAAAAAGGGAAATCATTTAAACTATAAAAAACTTATTGTGATGAAAAAGATACTCTTTTTAGCCATAGGCTTACTGATGACGGGTTCGGTGTTTGCGCAAACGTACTATTACCCCCGCCGGGTTCATCGCCGGCCGGTGCAGCACAGGCAGGACGATTTTTACCACGCTAGCGTTGGAATTACCGGCGGCCTGAATATTGCCAATACGGTATCGTCATATAATACTAATTATGGAACAACTTCTATTTTGGGTTTCAACGCGGGACTTACCGCCGATATTCCGCTGGTATATCCCTTATCGTTCGAACCGGAAGTGCTGTTCTCGCAACAAGGGTACCAGGCCAATACAATCGACGGTACGCTTACCCAGCGCAACAATTACATCGACATCCCGCTGCTCGCTAAATTTCGCCTGGTGCGGGGCTTCAATTTCCTGATCGGCCCGCAGATCAATATTCCTGTAACAAGCACGACGACATTTGATAACGGCTTCAATACCGCTTCTGAATCGTATTATACTAATTCAAATAACCAAAGCTATGTGGCAGGGGCATTTGGCGTCAGCATCGACCTGAATCCGAACGTGGATATCCACGCCCGCTACCTGATCGACCTGAGCTCGAACTCGAACGATCCGAACTCTCCAATCGCCGATTACCGCAACCAGGTTTGGCAGTTCGGCATTGGTATTAAGTTTCAATAAACCGGTATAGTTAATTGTAAAGGGACCGCCGCTTACCAGGGGTGGTCCCTTGCTATGCTGCCGGCTCCGGGTCCCTGGCAGAAACCAGGCTATCCACCAGGTATTCAAAATGCTTCTGAAAATAAAAATCGTACCCGTTGCGGCCCTCGGGTATTACATTGGGTATCCTGTGATAAACTTCCAGTATCCGTAAAACTTTTAATCCTTCTGCCACAGAAAAAGGGAAAGACTGGTTCCCGATAAACAGCTTACCACCTTTTATCACCTGGGCCAGTTCGAGGAAATTGGTTACGGGATGCCAATACAAATTTTCAATGCTTCTTTTCATCCTTTCGTACTCCGCTCTTATGCCTACAAAAACCAGGTTTGAATAACCGGATAAAAAGGAATAATCAACCAGCGGGTTGTTATACCTGTTGCTCCGCGCGATTATGATGGCGTCCGAAAATTCAGATCTTGCTTCAGCGCCAAGCCACGGTTCGCTTAAGTCGGCGTTGATGCCTGTAACATAAAAATACCATCGCGCGATATTTCCCCTGTCTAGCTCCAATCCGGATTGCCTGAAAGCCGACAGATCAAGATGAACATCCTGACCCGAATAGATCGCTGCACGGGCAATATAAGACTGAAAATTGAGCAAGCTGATCAGGCTTTCAGCCATTTCCATGTTTAGCATTACATTGCCGAGAGGATGGCTCATACCCGGCATAAGCCGTAGCGGCTCATTGATCTTCAGCAGGAAATTGACGGGTACGCCGGTTATTTCGCAAAGCTTCCGCACAACAGGCAAACTGTAAATAACATCGCCGGCATTACCTGTATGACTCACATTTATTGCTGCCGCTCCACTTAGCTTCCCCAGTATTTCGCCCATCGTGGTGTGCCTGTTCTCCGATTCAAATTTCTTAAGCCCCTGGTAGGATTGGTAATAGGCAAGCCGTTCTTTATATAATTGATATTGGGGCGGGTCTGTATATTTCCACCAGGCTTTAGTTAGCCAGTTTTTCGCAGGTGATGCAGTCATACCGTCAATTACGATCCGGGATAACTATCTGCAACAGATCTTAAAAAAATAGTATTTTGCTATTGAGAGGTGTCTCTTTTTGCAAATACCGCCGCGCTGTTTTTATCTTTAGCGCATGGATACTGCACAGACATTGCCGCAATTAGACGACGCCGAACTGCGGGTACTCGGCTCGATGATGGAAAAGAGCCGCACCACTCCCGATTATTATCCTATGACCATTAACAGCCTCGTGGCCGCGTGTAACCAGAAAACCTCGCGCAACCCCGTGGTTCAATACGATACCGAGACGGTGGTTAATGCTGTCAATACGCTTAAAAGACGCGGGTTGGTTTCTACCGCCACCGGCGGCACCGACCGCGTGGTGAAATACAAACATAATTTTGCTATCGTTTACCCGGTCATTCCGTCTCAAATCGCCATCATCTGCCTGCTGATCCTCCGCGGCCCGCAAACACCCGGTGAGCTGAACACCAATTCGGGCCGACTGTATGAATTTGAGTCGATTGAAGATGTGCAGGACATCCTGGAGGGCCTTGCATCGGGCGATAATCCCTACGTCAAACAGCTACCCCGCCGCCCCGGCCAAAAGGAAGCGCGCTACATGCACCTGCTGGGCGGCAGCGCCGACTGGAGCGAAGAAAGTTTTGCTTCAGAAAGTTCAGCGCATTCCGCAGGCGACCTGGAAGCACGGCTTGCCAAAGTGGAAACCGAGCTTGCCGACCTGAAAGAAGCCTTTGAAAAGCTGATGAAGGAATTAATGTAGTTTAAAGCTACTTCCCTCCCCAGGCTTCTTCAAATTCCATATTCTTCGCTGCCTTACTTGCCGGGATATCCAGGTTCCATGCTGATACCTTGAAATAAGGCGTTACGTTCCCTGCATCCTTATCGGCATAACTGCACTTGATCACGCGGCTTTCGCCCGGCGCCAGCTCGATATAATTATCGCTGAAGATCACCGGCAATATATCGTCGCCATCCTTACCTTTCAGTACACGCAAATGTACCTGGAACGCCACTGTTTTACCCGTATTGGTGATGGTTACGGCGTGATACGTGCTGTCGGCCGCTTTGTCAGTATAGCAGGATACCTTCAAAGGCGTTTTTTCCATACTGAGCAAGGGCTTGTAATCTGTGTACGAGGTTTCGGGGGTCATGTACCACTTTGAGTGTTTCCAGTTCAGCACGTCCGGTTTATTCGACAGCCAATACCAGTTTATATCCTTCACATTACCATGATCATCCGCCAATTGCAGCCTCAGTAAATAGGTTTCGGGCATGCTATCAGCCGAAGGCAGGGTAAAGCATTTAGCCGTACCATCGGCATCCACATCTACTGTGGCCGAATGATTATATTTCTGACTGCCGTCCAAATCATAGATCGTTGCCTCGGCTTTTAAACCGCTAAACTTCTTCAGCAGCGAATTGACCAGGTCCACTTCGTTCGATGCATACGAATACATGATATGCAGCGTCTCCATCGATTTTTTCATACCGAAGTATGTTCCCGCCGGATACAGGTAATAATCGTAGGTGTGCCATATCAGTCCAGGCCAGGGGTTGCTGCCCATCCATTGCACTACGCCTGTAGCTGTATTGTATTTGTGCAGACCGTAAGCCTCCATCATGGCCCGGTGCGCCTCGTAGTTTTGCGCCTGCGCCTCGGCTACGTATTGCTTAATATTATCCGGTTGCCCATACCTGCCTATCAGCGCTGCATTGAACACTTTGGTTGTACCGAAGGTCATTGTACCGCAATGGTAATCCCAGTCGGCCGTATTGTACCAAAGTGAATCCTTAGGGATGAATTTGATCAGGCTTTCATAAGGCGGTATCGACGGACCGGGCGATATTTCGGTGGCAAAGCTCCATGCGCCGCCGTAATGCTCGGTCGAATCGGTTTCCCAGTAGATCGGCGGAACCCATTCGTAAGGTCCGTCCATCTTTACCCCGCTATAGCCCGAAACCTTTGATTTGCGTGCGTCGGCAGTAGCTATGGTGGGATTTGGCCATTTCAGGGCGCTTTCGATGTTCAGGTAACCGCGTTCAACGCTGGTATCGCGTGGGGGCATATCGCTGCCGTTGAGCCAAACCATAATGCTGGGCTTGTTGCGCAGCCAGTACATTACACTGCTGTCGGATGCCATGGCCACTTCACGCTTAGCCTCGTCCCAGTTTTCGGGATATTGCCAGGCGCCGCAGCACATCCAGCCGGTCATCATCAGCATACCGTATTTGTCGCACAGGGCATAAAAGTTGTCGTCTTCCAGCTTGCCTTCCGAACGGACAATGTTCATGTTCATATCGCGGTAATACCTGATCTCCTGCTCCTGCCGTATGGGCGACCGCCGCTGGAAGATATCCGGCGACCAGGCAGCGCCGCGCAGCAAAATCGGTTTGCCGTTTACGATAAACTCGCGCGATTTATTATTGATCAGTTTGGAGATGATCTCGCGGATGCCAAAATTTTCGGCGATGCTGTTGCTTACCGCACCGCCACGCACTACCGAAAGCTCAACGCGGTTCAGCTCAGGCTTCCCATACTGCCAAGGCCACCATATCTTCGGATCCTTAATGTTCAATTGAGAAAATGCAGCCGGGGTAAACATCACATCTTTCAGTTCTCCCGGTTCCAGGCGAACCTTCTGTTCAAAGCTGATATCATTATTGATCTTGCCCCGCACAACCACATCCTGCGGACTTTTGGAATAGTTCGTCACCAGTGCGTCTACCGTCAGGTGTGCCACAGCCAGCGAGGGCAGATCAAAGTGCGTGGTTACCAGCGGATACTGTATGCCCACTTTGTCATAAGTTTTGATCTCGATATCGTTTACGATGCCGCCGTTGTAATCCGGAGGGTAATGTATCCAGTCGGCATAGTCGATGGCCAGGTCGCCACCCTTATGCTGCGGGTTAACAGGGCGTTTTATTTCCAGGGCCAGCACATTTGCTCCGGTCCTGATCTGTTTGGTCACATCCAGCTCGATGATGCGGAAAGGCCCCATCACGCGTGTCGAATCAGCTATTTTGACGCCGTTTAGCCATACATTGGCTTTGTAATTGATGCCATGCAGCTTCAATATTACATCTTTGCCCTTTTGAGATGCGGGCAGGGTAAATTCCTTCCTGAACCACCAGGGATGATCGAGCAACGGGTTATCCAGCTTTTTGAAGTTCATCCCCATAAAGGGGTCAAAGTCATAAAAATGATTTGCCAGCAGGCCCGCAATGATCGTTGTCGGCACGGTGACTTTATACCAGCCTTCGGGTTTGAAATTTTCTTCGGATATGGTATTTCCGGCTGAAGGAACTTTCTGGGTCGACTGCATCTGCCAGTCGTCCCTCAAAACCATTCTGAAATGCTCACTGTCGCTTTCCTGGGCAAAAGCCTGGTTCAGCAAAACCGACATCAAAACAAGGACCGCTAATTTTTTCATGGCGTCAATATTTGGGTTAATGGATATACGGACAGGGCAGCATTAAACTGCTCCCTGAAAATTATTGTGCATCATAATACAGCGCCGCTGCGCCCAGTATGCCGCTGTTCTCAAGCGCCGAGGTTTTGATCTCCAGTCCGTCGATACTTTGCGGAAATCCGAATGTGCGGATGCTTTCCCACATCGTTTTTTCGAACAGGCTGAATGCCAGCTGCACCGATCCTCCCAGGATGATGAGCCCGGTATCATAGGTGTACATGATCAGCTTGATGGCATTGCCCAGGTGCGTGCCGAGCTCTTCATACAATTTCAGAGCCTCCTTATCGCCGCTCTTAGCCCGGTTGAAAACATCTTCGCCGTTTATACCGTGAACGTTCTGAAAAAATGAACCGCTGGCATAAAATTCATAGTTATGCTCCAGGTAATCGACCATGCCGAACTCGCCAGCGCCGCAATTTTTACCGGCGTACAGGTGACCGTTAATGATCACCCCTGCGCCCAAACCTGTGCCGATGGTTAGCCCGATCATGTCAGGGATTCCTTTACCTTTCCCGAAATAATGTTCGCCCAGTGCGAAGCAGTTAGCATCATTATTCACGAACACCGGTATGCTATAGCGTTTTTCGAGCAATTCTTTCAGGTGCACTTCTTTCCACGAGGGGATGTGCACCACATCATATACAATACCATTCTTGACATCCACTACGCTGGGCACACCGATACCGATGGCCTTCACATCTTTATCGATCAGTGCATCGATAAGCGAGTAAACATCGCCCAGCACCTGTTCTTTGGTTCCTTTTTTATGGATGCGCCGGGAAATAATCTCAGACAGTTTTTCATTTTCGACCACGGCACCGCGGATATTTGTCGCTCCCAGGTCTATACCGATCACTTTCGTACTCATGCCGCGCCTTCCTTTTTATCGAATATCGTTTGGTTCGTGATCAATGGTTTGGCCCAAAAGCCGATGCTGAGCATGTAGCCGAATGTGAGGTACAGGAACATCATGCCGCCCCGTAAGCCGATCATGTTACCCAATGCACCAATAAGCAATTGCACTACCGCACCGCCGATAATACCAGTAACGAGTATTCCTGCAAAAGAGCCGTGATCCTCGCTTACCGAACTCAGGGCGAGCGAGAAAATGATCGGATACATAACTGACATGAAGAAACCCGTAATAGAAAAAGCATAAAGCGAAACCTGTGCGCTGCCAAAAAGCCCGAGCGACAGGCAAATAATGGCCGGTATGCTGAACAGGATCAGCAGCTTACGGCTATCCATGAGCTTCAGCAAAATGAGGCCCAGAATGCCGCCGATCATCATCAGTCCCCAGAAGTTGGCCACGGCGTGTGCGCCCTGGGTTTGCGGGTCGAATTTATGATATTCAAACAGGAACTGTGACATCCAGTACGACACACCCTGTTCGGTGCCAACATAACAGAACAAAGCGATGAAATAAGCGATCACAACGCGCTTCCTGAACAGGTTGATGTGTGTTTTCCAGGGGCCCGCTTTTTCTTCGCTTGTCAGTTCTACTTTCGGGAATTTCGACAGCAGGATGATGACAAACATCAGGAGACACATGATGGTGAAAAGCCAGTAAAGCGATATCCACGGCATGCCGGCAGGCACCAGCGGCTGCAATACCGAAACGATGCCCCCGCTTTTGTGCGAAAGGTTGAGCACCATATAAGAGTAAACCAGCGGACTGACAAAAGATGCGCCTCCGAATATTAATTGTGCCAATACTGAGGTAAAAGCATAGTTTTCGGCACCGCCTGCCACCCTGAGTAAGGGATTAATGACCACCTGTAGCATGGCCATACCGCAGCCGATGAGGAAGAGGGATAATATCGTCGTCAGGTAATTGGGCTGAGCCGCCAGGAGCAGCGAGCCCGCAAAGGCGACAATAAATGCCGCAACCATTATTTTCTTCTCGTTGTATTTTTGCACCAGCATACTGGTCGGGATTGACATGATGCCGTAAGCAATGAAAAATGCAAAAGGCAGTACACCGGCCAGGAAATCGCTCAGTTTAAAGTCTTTGATGAACTCGGGCGATAACGGACCTATCACATTTGTCAGAAACGAGATCACGAAAAATGTGAGCAGTATCAATGCTACCAGGTAGTAATTGGGCTTACTTTTCATTAAGTTTAATTTAGGTACGCGAAAGCGTATCTAATATCGCTAAAAATATGACACATCCTAACTTTTATAAAAATTTTAAAAAGTAGGCGTGTAACATTTACGATAGAAAAGCTAATGGCTCAGCCAACTATCATTTCGGCAGGCTGTCGCGCCCGGTTACGACAGGACACCCCTTTTTAGCCAGCAGGTTGTTTAGCGAGGTACTGAATCTTTTCTGCGCGGCCTTGTCGGTGTAAGGCATCATCGAATCCAGTTGCATACGAATAGTATCGGCCAGGGCCAGGCTAACCTTCAGCAGCGAATCTTTTTGCTTCAGATAAACCTTGAGGCTGCTTTGCAGCCGGGCTTTTACTTTTTCATCTTTGGTTGTTCCTAGCGTATCATTAGCAAAACGGATCTTATCAGCAAGCGTGTAGCGCTGCTGGCGGATGCTGATGGCGCGGCACGAGCGATCGGCTAATTGGTTCATTTTAGCCTGGTCATTTGCAGGGGCGTGGCTATGGCACGAAGCCAGAACAGCCAGCAACAGGATAGAGGATATTTTTCGCATTTAAAGGGCTATTTAAGGTTTGCGGGCCAACTGATCAGTTTATTCACATTGTCGCCGATATCGCGGCCCATTTTTAATCCCTCCATGTTATCCTCATTGTAATGGATGCCGCCATAAAAGCGCGAGTTGGCACATTCAAGCGCCATATCCCTGAAGTTGGAATAGTGCCGTGCGGCATAGCCGTACTGGAGCTGGCTGTAATCGGTAAAATCATAATTACCGCTGCCATCGGTGAACATTTCGGTAAAGATCATCGAGCCTGCGCCCGACTCGTAAGCATGACCGCTGCTATACGACGGAAATGCCGGCGTACCGATAACCGTAGCAAATGACGGATCAATGTATTTTTTGATATAACTTACCGGCCTGATCAGGTTGTACTCGTATTTGCCTTTCCAGCAACTGATAAAAGCATCATTTTCGGCAATAGATAGTTTGGCAAATGCCACCGAGGCCTTTTCGAGCGTAGCATTATTTTCCTTCAGCAATTGCACCATAATATTGAAGGTATGCCCGGCAGGCGTACAGGTATTGAACGGATCGTCGGCCCAAAATTTGGCGATCTCAACCTGCTCGGTAGTATTGTTCTTTACCTGGTTGTAAACCCCCATCGCATTGGCATAAAACCCGGAAGCGGGATCGGTGGAAAATGCCGTATGGTTATCCATGATCACATTATTGATATTAGCCGCCAGGAAGGGCCTGTGGCTTCCCCATTCCGGACTGATCGGGTAGGGCACCGCCGGGTTGGTTGCAACCCAGCACTGGTCGCAAACCGGCAGCGTATAAGGCAAATGGAACGGGTTAAGGTATGCCTGGTCGCCCCCGTCAGTAACCGAAGCCTGGTATACTGCTGCCGCAACATCCTTTCCGTATTGCACCGACCGGTTCACCACCGAATGATCTACGCCAACCGATAATTTGGCCAGGTTGGCGTTTTCGGTACTGTCTATCGTATTTTCATTTGCAGTCGACAGATTGGAGCCGAACATTTTGCGCATCATTTCGGGTATTGCCGCGTTAGAGCTGATGGCCCAGTCGTACTGATAGCCGGAATTTGGCGACGGCATAACCGGCAAGCCATTTATCTGGCCGCCGAGGCTCAAAGCTCCGGGAATACCATGCACTACGGATTCGTAAGCCGTAATACCCACATATCCGTAAGCCCTGGCTGCTTGTGTAGGATAAAAGCCTTTGGTACTTTTGGTGATGGTACACATCAGGGTAAAATAATTCCTGACCTGCTCGCTTGAATAATTGCGAGTTGCGGGCGACAACCCGTCAAAAACCATGTTATTGTTATCCTTTCGGCAAGCCGTGATCAGCGTAATCGCAGTTGCTGCAAGCACGGGGTAAAGTAAACTTTTCTTCATACTTACTGATTGATGATACGTTATCCTGTTATTGTTAAAATTTTAAATCCCTGTTAAAACAAAAATTCAATCAAAAATCGGCCATGCGGAGTTTTTCGCTCTTTTGGGTTAATTCAACTAAATGTGCATAGGAAGATTTCAAACTGACGGGCAGGAATAAGGCGATTCGGCTTCAAATAAAATGGCAATTTCTTTCCACGATCAATACCGACAAAGATGTAGAAAATTCTACAATATAAACCAAATTTTCCCTAAAAAAATTTTAGTCAACTTACTATCAATCAGATGTTTAAACATCAAATCCACCGCCTGTATCCGGCGGCAGAGCCAGGCTATTGTAGTTTTTGCCAGATATTGTACCGGTCGACCGACTCGTCCCAGCGGGGCCACTGATTAAATATGGAGTAAAAGATATACTTCTTATCACGGTCGATACCCGGTAATATCTTCCCGATCACTTTTTTAACCTCGTCGTTCTCTCTTTTCAGCGCTGTGGTGTCGGCTAATTTGACCGAAGACATGTAATAAACCGCCGGGAACACGCCATCGGCGCTTTTTTGCGTGTAAAGCCTGAAAATTTTAGGATGAGTTTTTACATTGTCCAAAACATAGGGGAAACGATAGGCTTTGTTGGCTTCATTGAGTACTTGGCTGTAAAAATCTTCTATTCCGTCCATATCCTGGTATTGCCAGCCGTCAAAGGGTGTTTCACAATCTTTGGCTTCGGCAGTGTTATTTACTGCGTCGACCAGGTAATGTTTTGCATAATCCGCTTTCGCCAGCTCGTACAATTCGGGTGCGGTAAGACCGTTACTGGTGTAGTGATTCACTGCCAGTTGATCTACCTTCCATCCATAATTGAATTTGCGGTACACGGCCGATATCATGTATTTGTTCGCCTCGGTTTCTGGTACAAAAAACACGATATACATCTCTTTTGTTACGGCATCGTAATCCAATGTATAGTTTCTGACGCCCTGGTTGGTCACTGCAATATGATGTTTCCCCGATTTTGCGCTCACAATGTAAAACTCGTCCAGCACATGATATTTGGCCTCCTTCAGCCGGTTGCTGATCAGTTCGATCGTTCTGAGATTGGACGGATCGGCGAGCATATCCTTTGACAGGATGCTCGTCAGCATAAACATCTTGTTCGAATCGAGCCCGGTGAGCAGGCTTTTATTCAGATCGTGAAAATCACTCCGTTTGCCGCTGCTGATTTGTTCGTTCCGCCAAACGCCCGGCGCCGGA
>DASZWG010000325.1:0-4984 GCA_035546675.1 Mucilaginibacter sp.
GGGTATGCCCAGCGTAACATAAAATACCGCAAACGTAAATCCGGACAGTAAACCCAACTGGGTATCGGACAGGTGTAAATCCTTTTTGATCGATTCCTGCAGGATGACGAGCACCTGCCGGTCGATAAAGTTGAAAATATACACCAGCGTCAGCATCGCCAGGACATAGTTCCGGTACGCAGTACTTACTTCTTTATGGTCGATAGTATCCCCGTGTTGCATCCAAGGTATTTGGTTGAATAAATTGGCCGGTTTAAAAAAGAAATAAAATGAAGCAAAATTTCCGGCTATTTTTGGATATTAACAAATCTGATTTAAAACACATCGAATGGACGCATACATCGTGGCGGGCAGCCGCAGCGCAGTAGGGAAAGCAAAGCGCGGAGGGTTCCGGTCTACACGGCCGGATACGCTTGCCGCCGAAGTGCTCAGGCATTTGGTTGCTTCGGTGCCCAATGTCAGCAAGGAGCAAATTGAAGACGTGATCGTGGGTAATGCCACACCCGAAGCAGAACAGGGTTTGAATGTAGGGCGCCTGATCTCGCTGATGGCGCTGGATACCGATAAAGTTCCGGGCATGACCGTGAACCGCTATTGCTCTTCGGGACTGGAGACCATTGCCATCGCATCGGCCAAAATACACAGCGGCATTGCCGATTGCATCATTGCCGGTGGTGTCGAAAGCATGAGCCTGGTACCGATAGGCGGCTGGAACAACCTTCCTAATCCCGATGTGGCCGCGGCACACCCTGATTACTACTGGAGCATGGGCCTGACCGCCGAGGCAGTTGCCAGGGAATTTAATATCAGCCGAAAAGAGCAGGACGAATTTGCTTACCATTCGCACCAAAAAGCGCTCAGCGCAATTGCTGCGGGGAAATTCAAAGGGCAGATCGTACCGGTAAAAGTATCTGAAACCTATTCGGACGAGAGCGGCAACGAAGTAAAGCGGGAATTTACAGTAGACACCGATGAGGGCCCCCGCGCGGATACCTCGCCCGAAGCACTGGCCAATTTACAGCCGGTGTTCGATCCCGAAGGCTCGGTTACGGCAGGAAACGCGTCGCAAATGAGCGACGGCGCCGCATTCGTGATGGTGGTGAGCGAACGGTTTCTGAAGGCAAATAATTTAAAGCCGATTGCCCGCTTAGTCAATTACGCCCTGGTGGGCGTGCCGCCGCGCATTATGGGTATCGGGCCTTTTTATGCCATTCCCGAGGTGCTAAAAAAAGCGGGCATGAAACAGGATGATATCGAACTGATCGAGTTGAACGAGGCTTTCGCATCGCAGGCAGTCGCCGTAATAAAAGGTTTAGGACTGAACCCCGATATCGTGAATGTTAACGGCGGCGCTATCGCGCTGGGTCATCCGATGGGGTGTACAGGAACCAAATTATCGATACAGTTATTTGACGAATTAAGGTTACGGAAGCAAAAATACGGCATGGTAACCATGTGCGTGGGCACCGGCCAGGGCGCTGCGGGTATTTTTGAATTGCTGGATTAGGGAAGAATGATGTGATTATGGTCTTTTTAAAATTTTAACTATTCTGTTTATAAAATATCATATGATCATGATGAATCTCTTAATAAAAATATCATACCATGAATAAAAATGGTAGGATATTTGCTTCTAACATCAATGCAGAAAAAACATACTGATATTTTTGATTATTGATCGTCTATGCCGAGAATGTATATTTTAACCTAACCGCTGTTCGATGCTCTTTAATTCCTCACAATTTGTTATATTCTTTATAGTAGTAACAAGTTTATATTTTCTTCTTCCACACAAATTCAGGTGGTTTTTGCTGCTGGCTTCGAGCTGCTACTTTTATATGGCATTTGTGCCCATATACATCTTCATACTCGGTTTCACTATCGTAGTCGATTATTTTGCGGGTATTTTCATTGGCAAATCAACCGGAAGAAAAAGAAAGATGTTTTTGCTGGCGTCGCTTATTGCCAATATCGGGGTGCTCGCCATTTTTAAATACTATAATTTCATCAACGGGAACATCACCATCCTGCTCAGCCATTTCGGGCTACCTAATCATATACCTTACCTGGCCATTCTGCTGCCGATAGGACTGTCCTTTCATACTTTCCAGGCCATGAGCTATACGATTGAAGTTTACAGGGGGAATCAGGAGCCCGAACGAAGATTTGGTATTTATGCGTTGTATGTGATGTTTTATCCGCAACTGGTGGCAGGACCGATCGAGCGCCCGCAAAACATTCTGCATCAGTTCTATGAGAAGCACCACATCGATTATGAAAATTTTGCAGAAGGATTCCGATTGATCCTGTGGGGATTTTTTAAAAAATTAGTAATTGCCGACAGACTGGCAATGTATGTTTTAATCATATACAGAGATCCATCCATCAGGGATTCAAAATCGCTTATACTGGCTACCGTCTATTTTGCCATGCAGATATATTGTGATTTCTCCGGCTATTCGGATATTGCCATAGGCGTAGCCAGAATAATGGGCTTTAAGCTGATGACCAATTTTAACCGGCCCTATTTCGCCACGAGCGTTTCAGCTTTCTGGCGGCGATGGCACATCTCCCTGACGACGTGGTTTATGGATTATTTATACATTCCTTTAGGAGGTAACAGGGTATCCGTACCCCGGTGGTTTTTTAATTTGATGTTCGTTTTCCTGGTCAGCGGTCTGTGGCATGGAGCCAACTGGACATTTGTGATCTGGGGGGGGCTGAATGGATTGTACCTGGTTATTGGCATAATACTAAGGCCTGTAACCAATCGCTACAAAGATACCATAATACATAACAGGCTCTTAAAGGCATTATGGAAAATTTCCCGGACTCTCTTCACTTTTCTTCTTATTTGTTTTTCCTGGATCTTTTTCCGGGCAAGTTCCCTGAAAGATGCGGTTACGGTCATTAAAAGAATAGCTACAACACATGGTCCACTAACATACGAAAGTGATAATACGCTCCTGGTTTATCCATTCATCGGGATATTGATATTGCTGATCATTGAATTTGACCAGGAAAGGAATCACGGGGTAAGTTCCTTTTTTCACAGCAAATCGCCTGCTATCCGGATGGCCACTTACAGCTTTATTTTGATCATTATTCTCATGATCGGTGTTTTCGACGGCGGCCAATTCATCTATTTTCAATTCTAGTGTAAATGAAGGATATAAAGATAATTATCAAAAAGTTTTTAGTATTCCTTTTTATCGTTGCGGTTTTGGATTATGCTATCGGCTCGGGCTTAAGGAAGTGCTATTTCTCATTAAAAAAGGGAGATGATTTCCGTACAACTTATATGCTTGACAGCGTGAGATCGGATATTTTAGTGCTGGGATCGTCCCGCGCATCGCACCACTACGATACCCAACTCATCAGCGATAGTCTGCACATTTCCGCATATAATGGCGGCAGGGACGGCTGCTTTATATTTTATTATTATGCTTTACTGAAAAGCGTTTTGTCAAGATACCATCCCAAAATGGTCATACTCGATGTTCTGCCCAATGAATTTCAAAGGGCGCCTGAGGCATACGACCGCCTGAGTATTTTATTGCCGTATTATAAATCTCATCCGGAAATACGTCCCGTATGTCAGCTCAAAAGCAGGTTTGAAAAATATAAGCTTTTATCACAGATATATCCCTTTAACTCAAAACTGCTGGAGGCTACCAGTGCATTGCTTTCTAAGCAACGCCACGGAAATGAAACTTTAAAGGGTTACATACCGCTACATTCGCAATGGAAATTTCCAAAGCCTGTTGTGAAACTTAGCGACGACATCGATACGACCAAAGTTCTCTATTTTGAAAAGTTTGTCAGCGATTGTAACAAAGCGCATGTAAAACTGCTTGTATCAGTATCGCCTATCTATATCAATTACACCGGCAGTACCAAAACGCTCGATATGGTTCAGGCGATCTGCAAACGAAATCATATTCAATATTATAACTATATGACGGACGAGACCTATGATCATACCAGGCTCTTTGCCGACGCGTATCATTTGAACAGTTCCGGCGCTACGCTCTTTACGAAACAATTTCTCTCCGTGATCAGGAATAACTTAAATTAAAACACTAAAGATAGCTGCCAGTGCAATGTCCTGATGAAAGCCTGCTCCACGTATTCCCGCCTCTAATCAACGAAGATGGGATCATTTATAGTTTTTTAAGCCCTTGTCCGAACCGGTTGCAGGCATAAAACTGATCGCAGCGCCGCCACCTTTAGCCAGTTTCAGCTTGATTTTGGTACCGGCATCCACGATGTATTTATGGATCTGGTACGCCTCGGGATTATCCTTCCAGCCGGCGTTATCCGCATCAGCATAGATCGTGGCAACGTATTTTTTGCCTTTGTCTAAAAAGTCGAGCGAAACGGTGCTCGTGCGCGCGTTCTCATCGGTAATGGCGCCTAAAAACCAGTTATCGCTCCCTTTTGCCTTTCGGGCTATTGTGACGTAATCGCCGGGCTCGGCAGCCAGTATTTTGGTATCGTCCCAATCGACAGCCACATCCTTGATGAACTGAAAAGCGTCCATGTGTTTTTCATAGTTTTCGGGCATATCTGCTGCCATTTGCAACGGGCTATACATGGTTACGTACAAGGCTAATTGCTTGGCCAGCGTGGTGTGCACCTGGCGCCCCGGAACATTGGAATACCCCTTGATCTTAAATATCCCCGGCGTATAATCCATCGGGCCACCCATCAGCCGGGTAAAGGGCATGATCGTTTCGTGCTCGGGCGGATTCCCTTCGGCAAAGGCGTTGTATTCATTACCGCGGCCGGCTTCACAGGCCAGCCAGTTGGGGTAGGTGCGCTGCAAGCCGGTCGGCCTTACGGGTTCGTGCATGTCGACCATAATATGATAATCCGCGGTCTTTTGTGCAACACGCAGATAATGGTTGACCATCCACTGACCGTCGTGATGCTCGCCGCGCGGGATGATCCTCCCTACATAGCCTGTCTTAACCGATGTATA
>DASZWG010000326.1:0-5038 GCA_035546675.1 Mucilaginibacter sp.
GGAATCATTGGTTTTGATAGTATAACACATATCACAACTCCGCCGTGGAAACAAATACAATAGACGACAGACTACACTGGTATAAAGATGCCATTATTTACGAACTGCATATCAAAGCATTTCGTGATGGTAACTGCGATGGCATTGGCGATTTCAAGGGCCTGATGGAAAAGCTCGGTTACCTGCAGGATCTGGGCGTTACAGCTATCTGGTTACTCCCTTTTTACCCGTCACCTTTGCGTGACGACGGTTACGATATAGCGGATTATTACAGCATTAATCCTTCTTATGGTGACCTGAAACAATTCAGGCAATTTTTAAAGGAAGCCCACAAACGCGGGTTAAAAGTGATCACCGAGCTGGTCATTAATCATACTTCCGATCAGCATCCCTGGTTTCAGCGCGCCCGCAAGGCGCCCAAAGGCTCACCTAAAAGAGAATACTATGTCTGGACGGACGATCCGGCACAATTTAAAGACGCACGTATTATTTTCCAGGATTTTGAGGCATCCAACTGGACGTGGGATCCTGTGGCGCAGCAATATTACTGGCACCGCTTCTTTCATCATCAGCCCGATCTTAATTACGATAATCCGCTGGTACAGGAGGAAGTATTTCGCATTATCGATCACTGGTGCAAAATGGGCGTAGACGGGTTTCGGCTCGATGCAGTGCCTTACCTTTTTGAACGCGACGGCACCAACTGTGAAAATCTGCCCGAAACCCATGCATTCCTGAAAAAGCTTCGAAAATATGTCGATGATAACTACCCGGGGGTATTATTACTCGCCGAAGCCAACATGTGGCCGGAGGATTCGGCTGCTTATTTTGGCGATGGCGATGAATGCCAGATGAACTACCATTTCCCGGTAATGCCACGCATGTTCATGGCGCTGCAAATGGAGGATCGCTATCCGATTACCGACATCTTTGCCCAAACGCCGGATATCCCGGCTACCTGTCAATGGGCGATCTTTTTACGCAATCATGATGAGCTAACCCTTGAAATGGTGACCGACGAGGAACGCGATTATATGTATCGCGTTTATGTAAAAGACCCAAAGGCGCGCATCAACCTGGGTATAAGGCACAGGCTTGCGCCGCTGCTGGAAAATGACAGCAGGAAGATCGAACTGATGAATACGCTGTTGTTCGCGTTGCCGGGTGCGCCGGTTATTTATTACGGTGATGAGATAGGTATGGGAGATAACTTTTACCTGGGCGACCGTGATGGCGTTCGCACACCTATGCAGTGGCATTCTGACCGTAATGCCGGTTTTTCGGAAGCAAATCCGCAGCGGTTATACCTGCCGCTCATTCTCGATCCGCAATATCATTATGAATCCATCAATGTCGAAATACAATCGCACAACACATCATCGCTTTTGTGGTGGATGAAACGAATGATCAGCACCCGAAAAAAATACAAAGCCTTCAGCCGCGGCGACATGCAATTTGTTTATTCCGAAAATGCCAAGGTTCTTGCATTTACACGGACCTATGAAGAAGAAGTAATACTGGTAGTATCAAATCTTTCGCGTTTCACGCAAGCTGTTGAGCTCGATCTCGAAATGTACAAGGGCTATGTTCCGATAGAGATACAAAGCTATAACAAGTTCCCGGCAATACGGGAGGATATTCCTTATTTCCTGACACTTGGCGCATACGCCAGCCAGGCTTTTATTCTTGAAAAGGTCAATATTGACCTGGAACAGAAGAATGATCTTAAACGCATAGAAATTGCGCAATGGAAAGATTTGATGCGCCGGGATGTTGTGGAACAACTTGAAAATCACATACTGCCGCATTATATGATGCGCTTGCGGTGGTTTGGCGGCAAGGCGCGCGGTATAAGCCGTATGCGTATTGCCGATAGTATAAACATTCCGGGCGGAGAAGGCGACGTTACGCTGCTGCTTGTTGAGGTTAGCTACCGCGAAGGGCTGCCCGAACTATACCAATTACCGGTATCTTGGGCCAAAGGGCAATTTTCGTATAAATTACGAAGCAATTGCCCGCAATCGGTTATTGCATTAATGAGGCTGGGAGATGAAGAGGGCATATTGTTCGACGCCATTTACGGTATAGGCCTACAGCAGGCTATTATTTCCTTTATGGGTCAGCACCACGTCATATCGCAGGGTGGAAATGAGATCGTATTTTCAGGTAACCGTGCGCTGAAACGTCATACACTACAGCAGCCCCGCAGCAGACCGAAGGTTATATCGGCCGAACAAAGCAATACTTCTATCTCCTACGATAATGCTTTTTACCTGAAAGTTTACCGCAAGGTCGATCGCGCGATCAATCCTGATGTTGAGGTCACAGAGTTCCTGACCAAAAAAGCAAGGTTCAAAAATGTTCCTGAATTTACAGGTACAGTTGAGTGGCGTTTCGGAAAAGAGACAATGGTGCTGGGTATGATGCAGGAAATGATCAAAAGCAACAGTGATGGCTGGACTTATATGCTCGACCGTCTGGATGATTTTAATGAAAAAATACTGACCAATACAAACCTGTCTCAAATATCTTCCGAACTATGCGGCAGCCTGACCTCGCCGGTATCTTATGATGAAACCCCCGAAAGCCTGAAAGAGCTATATGATGGCAGTGTTGCCGAACTGGTTAGATTGCTTGGCATTCGAACAGGTGAAATGCACCTGGCGCTGGCCTCGGAGCATGGAATGGAATCGTTTAAACCGGAGGAATTCTCATTGCATTACCAGCGCTCGCTATTTTCATCGCTGGTGTCATTAGCGCGGGTTGCGTTTCAAAACCTGGGCAGGAATATTAAAAAACTCCCGGATGATATTCAGCAGGAGGCCGAAGAAGTGCTCGCGATGAAAGACGAGATACTCGACGTGCTTAAAAAAATATACAGCAAAAAGATCGATACGGTTAAAATACGTATTCATGGCGACTATCATTTGGGGCAGGTACTTTTTACGGGCAGGGATTTTATGATCCTTGATTTTGAAGGCGAGCCGGCAAGAAGTTACAGCGAGCGGCGCTTGAAATATTCAGCTTTACGAGATGTAGCGGCCATGATCCGGTCATTTCATTATGCCGCTTACGGAAGCTTGTTGCTGGATAACCGGATACGCGAAGAAGATATCAGCAAGCTCCTCCCTTTTGTTGAACAATGGTATCATTACATGGACGGCTATTTTATGCGGGCCTATATAAATACGGTAAAAAACGCTTCGATTATCCCCAATAATACCGGCGACCTGGAAATATTACTGCAAACCTATTTGCTGCAAAAAGCTATTTACGAACTCAACTATGAACTGAACAACCGTCCCGATTGGATTCTCGTACCGCTAAGAGGCATCAAGTCCATTATGAAAAAAGAAGAGCCTGTGACGGCATGACGGATTCGCGGAAATAGTTGAATTACTTTTAACAAGAACGCCCCCGGCTTTTGACCGAAGGCGTTCAGGGTGGAAGACCGGGCTCGAACCGGCGACCCTCAGAACCACAATCTGATGCTCTAACCTACTGAGCTACATCCACCGTTTTGAGGAGTGCAAATGTAAAAAATTGCGCTCTAAATTCATGCAAATTTTTAATATTACATTCAAGTTACCCGCAAAAACGCCGTTATACGCACATTTGTAACTATGGCAGAACAATTAGTGGAACTGAACGTAACCGGGATGCATTGTAACAATTGTGCCATCTCGGTGCATAAGCTTTTGGAAAAAAAAGGCTTTCACGATATATCCGTCGATTTTGCTTCTGAAGAGGTTAAATTCACGACCGGCGATCAAAAGTCGGTAGAAGATGCGATCAAGGGCATCGAGGGGTTAGGTTATAAGGTGGTTGACGATCCGGCGCTCCATCATGAGAAATTCTACCAGAAACTGGAGAATAAACTGATCTTCTGCGTCGTCTTTACGGTTCCGTTGCTGCTCGGCATGGTTATCCCCTGGCATGTGCTGCACATGCCTTATGTGCAGCTGGCTTTGTGTTTACCCGTATTCCTGGTCGGTTTCCTGCATTTTGGCAAAAGCGCCTGGGGGTCGGTAAAAGGAGGCGTTCCCAATATGGACGTGCTGATCTTTATCGGTTCAACCGCGGCTTTTGTTTACAGCCTGGCCGGCACCTTACAAAACCTCGGCCCGCGTTACCAGTTTTACGAAACCTGCGCTACGATCATCAGTCTTGTTTTGTTCGGTAACCTGCTGGAAAAAAGGTCGGTTACGCAAACTACATCCGCTGTTAAGGACCTGGTTAAAATTCAGCAGGTGAACGCCAACAGGGTCATCAACGGCGAAGTAGAAGTGATCAGCGCAAGGGACGTAAGACCGGGCGATACCCTTATTGTCAATACAGGCGATAAAATACCGGTTGATGGGGATGTGCTGTCGGGCAATGCATCGGTCAATGAATCGATGCTCACCGGGGAAAGCATCCCGGTCGAAAAAGGCAAATATGATCGGCTGATCGGTGGTACCATTGTGGAAAATGGCAATCTGACCATGATAGCCACCAAGGTAGGCTCCAATACAGTGCTTTCACAGATCATCGAGCTGATGAAAAAAGCGCAGGGCGCCAAACCACCCATCCAAAAGACCAGCGACCGTATAGCCGCGGTATTTGTACCGGCGGTAGTGCTGATTGCATTGACTACGTTCCTGCTTACCTGGTTTGTGGGTCATGCCGGCGTACAGCATGCGTTAATGAACGCGATTGCGGTTCTTGTGATCTCATGCCCATGCGCCATGGGGCTGGCTACACCAACAGCGGTAATGGTAGGACTCGGCAGGGCAGCAAAAAATGGCATCCTGATCAGAGGTGGTGATACGGTGGAGGCCGTAACAAATGCGAAATACATTGTTTTTGACAAAACAGGTACGCTTACGACCGGCAAATTCAGCATTAATGCTATTAAAACCGAAAAAGGCGCTGATATCGAAACCGTCAGAGGTGTTATTACGGCCATCGAAGAACGCTCGAACCACCCGATAGCCCGTTCGCTGGTTGAGGGCTTGAAAGATCTGTCGCAAAAAAAGATCATCCTGAAAACAGTCAG
>DASZWG010000327.1:0-9335 GCA_035546675.1 Mucilaginibacter sp.
CCGGTTACGCAGATCATATCGACCTGTATGAGCTTAGGGATGTTCGTTTCGATCAACCAGCGGCTCGATGCAGAAACATTGTCTATCGTGGCGGATGAATTCGGCTACCAGGTCGAATTCGTAAAACCCGAGGACGAGGAAGCAAACCTGGATACACCGGACGATCCGGAAGACCTGCAGCCACGGGCACCGATCGTAACCATTATGGGTCACGTCGACCACGGTAAAACATCACTGCTCGATTTTATCCGCAAAACCAATGTGATAGCAGGTGAAGCCGGCGGTATAACACAGCATATCGGCGCTTACGAAGTGACATTGCCCGATAATAAAGGCAAGATCACCTTCCTGGATACACCGGGCCACGAGGCTTTTACAGCCATGCGTGCCAGGGGCGCTCAGGTTACCGACATTGTCATCATCGTTATTGCGGCGGACGACAGCGTGATGCCGCAAACACGTGAAGCGATCAACCATGCACAGGCAGCGGGCGCGCCGATGATATTTGCCTTCAACAAGATCGATAAGCCGGGCGCTAACGCGGATAAGATCCGCGAGCAACTGGCCAATATGAATATCCTGGTGGAAGAATGGGGCGGCAAATACCAATCGCAGGAAATATCGGCCAAAACCGGGCTGAATGTTGACAAACTGCTGGAGAAGGTATTGCTCGAAGCCGAACTGCTTGAGTTGAAAGCCAATCCCAATAAACGCGCAGTGGGCACGGTGATCGAAGCGGCGTTGGATAAGGGACGCGGCATTGTGACCACGATTTTGGTACAGGGCGGCACCTTAAAAGTTGGTGACCCGATACTGGCAGGCTGTTACAGCGGCCGCGTAAAGGCGCTATCCAACGAACGGGGACAACGCATAGATTCTGCAGGCCCATCCACACCGGTACAGGTGCTGGGTATGCAGGGTGCGCCAACAGCGGGTGATAAGTTCAACGCTATGGAAACCGAACCCGAGGCCCGCGAAATAGCTAACAAACGCCTGCAACTGCAACGCGAGCAGGGATTGAGGACACAAAAACATATTACACTTGACGAAATAGGCCGTCGTTTGGCTGTGGGCAACTTTAAAGAGCTGAACATTATCGTAAAAGGCGATGTGGACGGTTCGATCGAAGCGCTGTCCGATTCATTGCTCAAACTTTCGACCGAACAGATACAGGTAAACATCATATCAAAAGCTGTAGGCCAGATCTCCGAATCGGATGTATTGCTGGCATCAGCTTCGGATGCGATCATTATCGGTTTCCAGGTTCGCCCGTCAGGCGGTGCGCGGAAGCTGGCCGAGCAGGAACAGATCGACATACGCCTGTACTCGATCATCTACGACGCTATAAACGAGATCAAGGCTGCTATGGAGGGCATGCTTGCCCCGACATTCGAAGAGAAGATCGTTGCAAACGTGGAGATACGCGAAACTTTCAAGATCAGCAAAGTTGGTACCATTGCAGGATGTATGGTGCTGGACGGCAAGATCACGCGAAACAGCAAGATCAGGATAATACGCGAAGGCGTTGTAATCTATACCGGCGAGTTAGGTTCATTAAAACGTTTCAAAGAGGACGTAAAGGAAGTAAATGCCGGCTATGAATGCGGACTAAGTATACTGAATTACAACAACATAGAAGTGGGCGATATTGTTGAAGCCTACGAAAACGTGGAAGTAAAACGTAAACTTTAAGACGCTATCCCGGACAAAATATAAACCCTGGCTAATTGGCCGGGGTTTTTTGTTTGCCCCGGATGTAAAATTTTTTATACAATAATTCTTTTTTTTTCGATTCCTAACTAAGAAATTAGTAATTTTCAAGGACGTATTGGTCTGTTTTGAAAGCGGGTAGTTGATTTGTACGGATACGCTCTTTAAATTCACTTTTTATTAGCCTAAATTTTTAGTCAATGATATTTATAAAAAAGCTAATCTGTACATGTATCCTGGCAGGGCTGTTTAGCAGCAGCCTGTGTGCTCAACAAGTAAAAAAAGACACTAACAGCTTCGTCAGTACATCAATTGCCCATGCAGTAAATAACTTCAATAACACCATGGGTGAGCAGATACGGCTGTATAATGGCCCAGAGTACCTGCTTTATCAGCACAACCTGAAAGGTAATGCCCTTTTCCCGCTTACCGCGCAGGGCCTTGAGCCGGGAGAGGTGCACTACGACGGTTATACCTTCAAAAATGTGCCCATGATGTACGATATTTATAAAGATGTGGTGGTGGTGTTGCTTTATAACAAATTTACATTGTATACTTTACTGACTGAACGGGTTCATGACTTTACACTGCTGGGCCATCATTTTATAAGGATAAACGCTGACAGCCTCAAGAATAACGAGGCCAGGATGGAGACCGGCTTTTACGACCAACTTTACAGCGGCAAAAGCGAGCTCCTGGCCAGAAGGATAAAAACGCTCCAAACCTCATCCGGAACAGCCGCCAGCCTTGAAACCTATTTTCTTGAAAAAAATGAATATTATCTGAAAAAGGGTAACACTTATTATAAAGTTGATGGCCGCGGTTCATTTTTTAAAGTTCTTAAAGACAAAAAAAACCTGCTGCAGAAATACCTGAAGGATAATAACATCAGTTTCAGGGAAAACCCTGAACTCGCGATGGCTGAACTGGCCGCTTTCTATGACCAGAATTAATTGCCTTCATCCCAATAAATGGAATATCACCTAAACATGTTATGAACGAACGAGTATGCTGATGAAAAAAATTTACTTTTTAAGCTTATGCTTCGCGATGATCTTTAAACTGGCTGCCGCCCAGGATCAAAATAAACCGATAAGCGTTGACTTTCATGAAGCGAAAATAGCTGATGTAGTAGCTGACCTGGAGGCAAAAACAGGATATCATTTTTATTACAGCCCGGCCCAGTTCGATAGTCTGAAGGTTACCGTACAGGCAACCGATAAAACCATCGAGAATGTGCTTGATATGGCTTTTCACGGAACAACCTATCATTATACCATTGTTCAGCAAAACATATTCCTTACCAAGGGGCGCCAGGTATATAATGAACTGGCTGTTGGCTTTTTTCATGAGTCTGCAGTTAACAACGACCTGGAAAAGCAGCCGACAACTGCAGTTGATTACACCAGTGAAAAAGAAAAAAAAGTTGCTGAGGCAACTACGGAAAATAAACTTTATACGATTGGCATCCGAACTAATAATATCAAATCGGGAACGGCTACACTGGCCGGGTATGTGAAAGATATCAAAACCGGCGAACCGATCATAGGAGCCAGCATTTACGATCCGGTAACTAAAGCCGGTATTGCAACGGACCAATTCGGTTACTATTCGCTTACAATGCCGCGGGGGAAGCATACACTATATATAAAAGGTCTCGGTATGAAAGATACCCGGAGACTGATAATCCTTTATTCGGACGGCAAACTGAATATCGAGATGCAGGAACAGGTTACATCACTAAAAGAAGTTCAGATCTCGGCTGAAAAAGTGGCCAACGTGCGCAGCGTACAGATGGGCGTAAACAAGCTTGACATCCGGAGCATCAAACAGATACCAACTGCATTTGGTGAAGCTGATGTATTAAAAGTGGTGTTGACACTGCCCGGCGTTCAAACCGTTGGTGAAGCAACGACCGGCTTTAACGTACGCGGAGGCTCGGCCGATCAGAACCTGATCCTGCTGAATGACGCCACCATTTATAACCCCTCACACTTCTTTGGGTTTTTCTCGGCATTTGACCCGGATATTGTAAAAGATATCGAACTCTATAAAAGCACCATACCCGAAAAATACGGTGGCCGCTTATCATCCGTATTGGACGTAACCGACCGAGACGGTAATACCAAAAAATTTACCGGAACGGCAGGTATCGGTTTACTTACAAGCAGGCTGAATATCGAGGGGCCTATTATTAAAGACAAGACCTCTTTTATTTTCGGCGGACGCACAACCTACTCCGACTGGCTGCTGCACCTGCTGCCCGATGCTTATAAACACAGTTCAGCATCATTCTATGACCTGAACCTGGGTATCACCAGCCAGATCAATGACAAAAACACCATTTACCTGATGGGTTATATGAGCAACGATAACTTCAGGCTGAACAGCGATACTACTTACGCTTACAGTAATAAAAACGCCAACATTAAGTGGAAGCACAATTACAATAATAAACTATACAGCGTATTTATGACGGGTATAGACCATTATGATTACAGTATTGCAAGCACGGCCAACCCGGTAAACGGCTACAAGCTCGACTTCGGTATTAACCAGTACAATCTGAAAGGTGATTTCAACTATTACCCCAACACCAAACATACCATCGACTTCGGCTTCAGTTCCATTTATTATAAAATGAACCCGGGTAATGAGCAGCCCGACGGCAGCAAATCGCTGGTAATACCCCAGGTAGTGGCACAAGAGCAGGCATTGGAGAGCGCTATTTATCTCGGCGATAAGTATGACATAACCTCCGATCTGTCGGTTAGTGCAGGCATCAGGTATTCGCTGTATGCGTACCTCGGTCCGCAAACAGTGGATCATTACGCTCCAAATTTACCCAAGCAAGCCGTGAACATCCTGGACAGCACTACTTATAAGCAAAACCAGGTGATCAATGTGTACCAAGGTCCTGAGATCAGGCTTTCAGCGCGATATACCCTGAGTGATGATCTTTCGCTGAAGGCAGCTTACAACAGCATGAGGCAGTACATCCACCTGCTTTCGAATACAACGGCCATTTCGCCTACCGACACCTACAAGCTAAGCGATCCCAACATCAAACCGCAGCTTGGCCAGCAGATATCGCTGGGTATCTACAAAAACGCCAAAGCGAACACCATCGAAACATCAGTTGAGGTTTACTATAAAACCATTTCCAACTACCTCGATTACCGCAGCGGCGCGACCTTGCTGCTGAACCAGCACATAGAGCAGGACGTGATCAACACCAAAGGCAAAGCCTATGGTGTTGAGTTCCTGCTACGAAAAACTGCTGGTAAGCTGAACGGCTGGCTCAGCTACACCTATTCGCGCACTTACCTGCAGCAGAATGACCCCTTTGCAGGTGAGTTGATCAACAACGGTGACTGGTATCCGGCCAATTACGATAAACCCAATGATTTTAATTTCAACGGAAATTACCGGTTCAGCCATCGTTTCAGCATATCGCTGGATGTTACCTACAGCACCGGCCGCCCTATCACGCTGCCCATCGCTAAGTACGAATATGGCGGTTCGGAGCGTGTGTATTATTCGGACAGAAAAGCTTACCGCATTCCCGATTATTTCAGAACGGATTTTTCGATGAATATCGAGGGTAACCATAAGATACACCAGTTGACACACAATTCATGGTCGATAGGCGTATATAACCTGACCGGCAGAGCCAATGCTTACTCCACTTTCTTCCAGGAGCAGGGAGGCGTGATCAACGGATACCAGTTATCCATATTTGCTAAACCTATACCGTTTATCAATTATAATATACGTTTCTGAGTAATGAAGAGGGGTTATATATACGCGGTACTGATTACGGCGGCTATGGATGGCGCCTGTAAAAAACCGTATTCCCCTGTGATCAAGTCAGGCGGTGTGCGTTACCTTGTTGTGGAAGGGGTGATCAACCCTGGTTCCGACTCGACCATCATTACACTGAGCCGCACGGTAAAACTGAGCAGTAAATCGGCCTCAGATCCCGAACTGCACGCACAGGTAACCGTCGAAAGCGATCAGAGTGCTGAGTACCCTCTTTTGGAGATCGGCGGTGGCAAATACGCCTCGCCGGGATTAAACCTCGACAACAGCCGTGAGTATCGCTTAAAAATAAAAACAGCCGACGGCAAGGAATACGCCTCGGACCTCGTGCCTGTAAAAATCACCCCACCGATAGACAGTGTCGGGTATAAAGTGCTGCGGGACAGCCTGGAAATTTATGCGAATGCACACGATCCTACCGGAAACACCAAGTATTACCGGTGGGATTATGACGAGACCTGGCGCTTCCATGCTTTGTACGATTCACAATTCATATCCAACGGGCATGTACTGGAGTACCGTACAGCCGATCAGGAGATATTTTTTTGCTTTAAAAGCGACACGTCGGCAGATATCGTCCTCGGCACATCGAACAAGTTGTCGCAGGATGTGATCTACCAGAATCCTATCGTACTGATCAGAGGGACATCTGAAAAAGTAGAACTCGAGTATTCCATACTTGTGCGGCAGTATGCGCTTACAAAAGATGCCTACGACTACTGGCAAAATATCAAAAAGAATACGGAGCAGATCGGCAGCATTTTTGACGCGCAACCTTCAGAGGCGACCGGTAACATTCACTGCACGAGCAACCCTTCGGTGCCTGTATTAGGTTATATAAGCGTATGCACGGTTCCTTCAAAGCGGATATTTATTACTAAACAGGACCTGCCAGATTCATGGCAGCCGATATACCCCTATACATGCGGTACGGATACCTTAAAAGGTCAGGGCCGTATACAGGACAATCTGATCACGCTTCCGCCGCAATTTATCACCGTAGGCCCGGTAGGAGATTATTTCAACCCGACCGGGTGGGTTGGCACTGATCGGGAATGTGCCGATTGTACCATAAGAGGAGATTTGAAACCTCCGGCATTTTGGATCTATAAATGATGAGAAAGAGCGTTTACATACCCGTTTTACTGGCCGGCATCTATGCGGGGTGGACGGGGTGTAAAAGGTCGTATACCCCTGTGATCAGATCAGGTAATGTGAACTACCTTGTTGTAGAAGGTGTTATCGATCCCGGTTCCGATTCGACCATCATTAAATTAAGCCGTGCGGTAAAGCTGAACAGCAAAAAAGGTTCTGCCGCGGAAACCGGTGCGCGGGTAACTGTTGAAGGCAACAATGGGCAAAACTATATAATTCCTGAGATCGGCAATGGTAAATACGCTGCCCCGTCCCTTGGCCTCGACAGCACACAGCAATACCGGCTCAGGATAAAAACGGCTGATGGAAAGCAATATGTTTCTGATTTTGCAGCAGCAAAACCTACACCTCCCATTGACAGCATTGGCTATACTGTAAAAAGTAATGGCATACAGGTATATGTTAATACGCACGACCCGAAAAACAACACCTATTACTACCGCTGGGATTACGCAGAGACCTGGGAATTTCACGCTGAATACCTGTCGCTTTTTGTGTCCAATGGAACCGCTATAGTAAAGCGCGATGCTGACCAAATGATATATTATTGCTATGCCAGCGATACTTCGGCAAATATCACATTAGGTTCGTCGGCAAAACTGCAGCGGGACGTTATTTACCAGGATCCGCTCGTGTTTATTCCTTCCACATCCGAAAAAATAGAACAGAAGTACAGCATACTGGTAAAACAATATGCGCTGACCAAAGATGCATACAATTATTGGCAGCAACTGAAAAAAAATACAGAGCAGCTGGGCAGCATATTTGATGCCCAGCCATCCGAAATACAAGGTAATATACATTGTACCAGTGACCCGGTCGAACCCGTGATCGGCTTTGTAAGTGTGAGCAGCGTAAAACAAAAAAGAGTATTTATCGATAACCGGGACCTACCGCGCTGGGCGCCGGTTTATCCTTATGATTGCAAGGCCGACACGCAGTGGTATTGCAGGCAACCGGGGTGCGTGAACGATGTCGCCGAGAACCTGATACCCCTGCCAACCAGCAAGATCCCGTTGAGTGCTGTGCTTGCCCCTGACAATATTACCATATTGGCCTACCTGGCCTCGTCAGCAGAGTGTGCAGACTGTACGATCAGGGGGGTGCATAATAAACCTGATTTTTGGAAGTGAGATGAACATGATATTAAATACCGTTATTTTATTAGCCCAGGTTGAAAGCCTGGTGGCGATAGGCTGCAAAAGGCCCTATTCGCCCCCGGCAATTACCCAGCCCAATAACTACCTGGTGGTTGAAGGGGTGATAGCAGCCGGACAGGACTCAACAATCATCAACCTGAGCAGAACGGTAAATGTTTCCAGTCAAACCATTAGTAACCCTGAATTGGGCGCGACTGTAACCGTTGAAGGCAATCAAAATGTAAGCTATACCCTGCAACCCGACTCCAACGGGCGCTACGTGTCTCCGCCGCTGAACCTGGACAACAGCCATCAATATCGCCTCCACATTGTTACAGCCGACGGCAAAGTTTATGAATCGGATTATGAGCCGGTTAAAATTACACCCCCGATTGATTCGCTCCAGGAGGATATTACCAACAAGGGTATAAGCCTGTACACCGACGCGCACGACCCAACTAATAATACCCGTTACTACCGTTGGGATTACACGGAAACTTATATCTACCAGAGCGAAATCGAATCGCTTTTTGTGTACGATCCGGCTGCGCCAGATCTGCAAAAATCTGCTCTGCGAACACCTGACCAGCAGGTACATACCTGTTACATTTCGCTGAACTCGAGTACCATATTGCTGAATTCATCGGCAGCGCTGAGCCAGGATGTTATTCAGAACAACCCCATTACTTTCATACCAAAGGATTCAGAAAAGATACTGCATCGCTACAGCATCATCGTGCGGCAGTACGCCCTGACACAGGAAGCATACCAGTTCTGGACCCAATTAAAAAGAAACACCCAGCAGATAGGGACCATTTTTGACGTACAGCCCTCAGAGGTTCAAAGCAACCTTCATTGCATATCCGATCCATCAACACCTGTTTTGGGCTATATCAGTGTAAGCTCGGTCTCAACAAAGCGCATATTTATCGATCGGTCCCAATTGCCGGCATGGCCTTATCCCATACCGCAATGTAAGCCTGACACAATATGCTGGCCAAGGGCCGCTGCATCACCGCCGGATGAATTAAAATCAGGTATATACATACCGCTTGCCCCTATGGATACAACCGGAATATGCGAAGCTGAACTAACTCCAGCGTATACCCTAAAAGTTGCATATTACACCTGTGCCGATTGCCGGTTTCACCTGGGCGGAAAAACAAAAAAACCTGATTTCTGGATAGATCAATGAAGTACAAGATGTATATAATATTATTCATCATTCCTGCCCTCGGCTGTAAAAAGGCTTATAACCCGAAAGTGACCGGGAGCAGTACAAATGGTTACCTGGTGGTCGAAGGGGTGGTCAACAGCGGGGGTGATTCGACGATCATCAGTTTAAGCCGAACCGTGGGCATTGCGAGGGCGACAACCTTAAACCCGGAATCGAACGCAATGGTTTCGGTTGAAAGCGATCAGAATACAAGCTATCCGTTAAAGGAAACTACGCCCGGAAGGTATACGGCTTATTTAAGGCTTGATCATACACTCAAATACAGGCTTCGC
>DASZWG010000328.1:0-7155 GCA_035546675.1 Mucilaginibacter sp.
AGAACCCAGGTTAAAATTTTTACAGACAGGTATTTCGCTTATGCAGGCATGGCGCCCGATTCATCAGTTGGGTTTGGTGTTGGCCGTTACCAGCTCGATACCGGTAACCGGATCATCGAATATAACATTTACAGCAGCCGCGCTCTTGATTCGACACAGATATTCCATATCAAAATGACCCGCACCGACTCGGGATACACCCAGGTGATACCTGACCTGGCCACGGTAGGAGGGGTAAAATATTCCGAAACTGAGGTTTACAGCAAGGTGCCCTCGGCCAGTACTTCTAAGATAGACGGTCTTTGGCTGCTCGATTCAGCTTATTCAGTGAAGGGGAAAGATACAACGGTAGAGCATGAGGTGCAATACAAAATATACTGGGGCGGGCATTTTCTGTTTGTGCACCGTTACCGGGTTATTCCGCAGAGCCCGGTCTTCAAAAACGGATTTGGCTATGGTACCTTTAGTTTAGAGAACGACACATTAAGCGAAGAGGATGATCTGACAAACCACGCAGTTCTGCTTAACAGGCAGTTTGCTATCAAGATCAATTTCAGAAGTGAAAACGAATATACACAAGTGATAACCGACGATCAGACAGGCGAACGTTCGGTCGAGGTTTACAAAAAGATCGAATAATTCCTGATGGCAAAAGCAGGCTTCAAATTTTGAAGCCTGCTTTTGCTTTATAAGGCTATTAATTGTCGATAGCTATCTCTGTTGCAGGTTCTCCAAGTTGCTCTGCAGTAATATCTTCCAACTGGCGTTTTCGTGTTTCTACACCATATACGATGATCGCTCCTGCTGCCAGCACGAGCGGAATCGCACCTATGATAGCGGTTGCCGCAATGGATGGCGGTGCTATAGCCAATACAACCAGGGCAATAATGAGCACTCCTCCGAATTTACTGAACCCGGCTACCAGTCCGCTGCCGCGTGAACGTACCCTGGTGGGATATATCTCGGCTGCATAAGCCGAAAGGATCGATATGACAGAACTTATACCCCATATCGGGATGATGAGCAGTGCATAGAGTAATATACGGTGATGAATGATGGAACTGCCGGTAAATAAAAATCCCATCATGGATGCGGCTGTAAGCAACGTTAGCCATACAATGGTCCATTTACTGCTCCAGAAGCCATACATCCATGCGATCAGGAAATTGAGCGGAAAGCCGATCAGGGCAGCGTTGCGCAACAACTCGAACGAGCCCGCCTCACTGAAACCCATGCGCTGCAGGTTGGAGGGGATCCACAATTCAAACCCAAACTCAACAAATCCTCCGCCCAGGGCCAGCAGCGCTACTGTAGTGGTAAGGCCGAGGAACGGGCGACGGAAAAGCTGGCGGAATTGATCTTTTACCTTTATATCGATAACATTGGATATGATCTTTTCTTTAATAGCTACAGCTCCAAACCGTTTCATTACCTCTTGCGCTTCTTTTAATCGGCCCTGGTTAATCAGATATCGTGGTGATTCGGGTATCCAGCGATTGAGGAGGATCAGCATGAACCCTGTTGGGAAGCCGATAAGCCATAGGATACGCCATGAATAATGCGGTACCAGCCACGAGGCCAATGCACTGCTGATAATATACGCCCCCGCTATATCGCCGCCTAACAAGACCATGAGCCAACCCCTGTGCCTTGCCGGAATGCTTTCGGCCATCAGTGTGAACATGATGGGCAGCATACCACCCACACCCCAGCCCATAACCAGGCACATCATACAGTTCATCCAGAAAGAAGGCATCGAGCCGCACGCACTGGTAGCGATAAAGGTTATACCTGCCATCAGGATGGACGATTTGCGGCCGATCTTATCGCCGAGCCATCCCCATAGGAAAGAACCTAAAACTGTTCCCGTAATGCCGGAAAGCGGCAGCAAAGCAACCGGAACCGTACCATGCGGGTTAACGGGCGATTTGAGCCCGTATTCTCTTGCTACTCCCGGGACCACGAAAGATAATATGGTCGGTTTCATTACATCGAGGGTGATAGCTATGGCCATGACGACCAGCAGGCCGATATGCGTCCAGTTGATGGGGGCATCGTCGAGTGCCTTTACTCTAAGATTATAATCGCTGTGTTCCCTGGCCGATGATGCAGGGACAAGGCTATACAGCGTGGTGAAAAGCCCGGCTACGACTAATGCCATGCCGATGTTCATGGTTAAGCTCATGTGCATACCCACCAGGCGGTAGCCCATGCTTGCAGAATTAATATACATGGGAAGCTGAAACCCTACCCCGAGCGCGACCGCGATAAAGCCTATCCAAAAGGCACCCTTACTTCTGAAGTTAATCTTTCCACTGCCGCGGTTTTGTTCTGTTTTATTCATGATCATGAAGGTTTATATCTCAGGCTAACGCCCCGGCCTGCTAACAGGGTATGGCAGAATTACAAAAAACCGGGGTAAATAAAAAATAAAAACTTTTAATTCCAGCCGGTTGAAAAACCATACTTGTAAAAGCCCGGAAAATTTAACTGCTGATTTTATCGGTAATCAATATGCATAGCACAGCTTTAACTGCTTAATCGGGAATAGCCGATGTGTGTTATACTTGTGGCCAGAGGCATGACCATCGCGCCTTTTTATTTTATTCGCTGCAATTTTGTATTTATAAAAAAAAGATTTACGTTTGTAGTGTACTATTATACTAATACACTAACATGATTCAAGTTCAGGGTCTTGATTTCTGGTACAAAAAGGGGAAACCGGTTTTTAAAAATTTAAATCTTTCTCTTGCACCCGGGCATATTTATGGTTTGCTCGGCAAGAATGGATCGGGTAAATCAACTTTGCTTAAATGTATTTCAGGGCTTTCTTTCCCGGCAGCAGGCAGATGCACGATAAATAACATCGAGTCATCAAAAAGAATGGTTGACACACTGGAAAATCTCTTCTTTTTGCCGGAAGATATTTATGTGCCGTCGCTAACACCAGGACAATTCCTGAAAAACACAGCGGCATTCTATCCCAAATTCAGCATAACTGAGTTTTATGCATATCTGAAGATGCTGGATGTTGATCCGGAACAAGTAATGAACAATATGTCTTACGGGCAGCAAAAGAAGGCTATGATTGCTTTTGGCCTGGCGACAAACACAGGAGCGCTCATTATGGACGAGCCAACCAATGGCCTGGATATACCTTCGAAGGTGCAATTCAGAAAGCTGATCGCTTCGGTTTTGAATGAAGACCGCTGCATCATCATTTCAACGCACCAGGTGCGCGACCTCGACAGCCTGATCGATACAGTGCTGATTCTGGATGACCACCGAATCGTGATCAACAGTTCAGTCGACGTGCTGACAGACAGACTGCTTTTTGGCGTATTTGAAAATACCACCGGGATGACAGTGTTTTATGAAGAGGAAACCATACGCGGCAAATATGCTATCATCCAAAACAGGTCGGGTAAGTACAGCAAGATGGACCTGGAATTATTTTTTAATGCGGTAACATCCGGAAGCAGTCAATTGATCCAAACACTTGAGATAGGAGGCGGCGATGAATAATTTTTTTAGCTTTCAGCGATTTTCCCGGCTTTTTATCAAACATACCGCCGAACATTACCGCATCTACCTGATGTCGGTTGCCGTACTGGCCGGCGTGCTGTTGCTGGGTGGCTCATTCCTCTTCTTTGTGATACCCGATCCGCCTGATACCGGCCTGCAAACAGCTATGTTTATCATACTTATGCTAATTGCGGGTACTATATTCACCAGCACCGTTTTCAGTGATTTCGGCGATAAGAATAAATCGATCCAGGCGCTAACTTTACCGGCAACTGCTTTTGAGAAATTCCTCGTGGGATGGATATACTCGTACCCGGTTTTTCTGCTGGTCTATTCCGGGGTTTTTTACGCGGCGCTTATCGGCCTGGGTAATGCAAAACACTGGAATGCTGATCAGCATTTTACAATATTCAGCCTGCAGCAAGGCAGCATCTATGCCATGCTGATCATTTTTTCAATGCTTCATGCCATTGCGCTTTTTGGTGCGATATTTTTCAATAAGCTGCATTTTATTAAAACAGGGTTTTCGTTTTTAATTGGCTATGCGCTCATCCTGATCGTTAATACTTTGTTTCTGAAAATCATTACCGGGCTCGATGTGGTTAAAACGGCTATGCCTTTCGGTTTCCTGAATTTCAGTGTCGGAGATAAGTATTATTCCATCGCTACAAAGGGAGCGCCATCCTTAGCAATTATGATCGTATTGTCTGTTTCGGCTGTGTTGATTTGGATTGCAGCTTATTTCAGGTTAAAAGAAAAGCAGGTTTAATAATGGAATTTAAAGACAGCGAAGCGATATACCTGCAGATTGCCGCATTTGTGTGCGAGAATATCCTGGCCGGAAAATGGACAGCCGGGCAAAAAATATTATCCGTGCGCGACCTGGCTGTAGAATTGGAAGTAAACCCCAATACCGTGATGCGTTCGTACGAATTTTTGCAGGGTCTCGAAATCGTGTATAACAAACGCGGCCTGGGCCTTTTTGTAGCTGAGGATGGTTTTGAAAAGGTGAAAGCTTACCGCAAACAACAGTTTGTTGAGCAAAACCTGCCCGGGTTTTTTAAGAACATTTACCTGTTGGATATACCGATAGAAGAGGTAAAGCAGCAGTACGAGGATTTTTTAGCAAGCCAGCCAATTACCAAAGTGAAAAAGGAAGAACATGAGGACAAGCACTAAGATATTGTTAGCAACATTCATCTTGATCGCGATCAGCCTGGCCGCGTATGACCTGGACCTGAAAGCGGAGTACAAGAAGGGTGACTATACCAACCCTTACCGTGATTATACGAGCCTGGATTATCGCGATTTTGACGAGATAGAACTGGACGCATCCACAGCGGCAAATCTTATTATTACCCAGGGACCATATAAAATACTGGTTAATCCCGGGGCACATGATTTTCTGCACGTAAGCAAATTGGGCAGACGGCTTGTGATCAAAGCAGCTTTTCCTGATCATTACCGGGCATTCACTTCCGAATACATGATCTGTGTATCGTGCCCGAAGCTTTTGCTGCTGAAAACCGATGCACGGTATACAGCCGGCGGAACACAGGTAACGGATACTGTTGCAAATGATCTGAGGTGGAAACCTACCTTGCTTACCGGGTTTAAGCTGGATAGCCTGGACATACGGGCCGATCATGGCAGCAATATAGTTCTTGAAAACGACCGGATCGGTTATGTCGGGGGTACCATTGGCGCGGATGAAAATAGCGGACCTGCCCTGACGATCGGCCCCAATAATCATTTTGACAAAAGTAACCTCGATTTGCTCAATAAAAGCCGGTTGATTATTAAAGGGGCAGGAACTCCTAACTTAACTTACCGCCTGGCCGACAGTGCAACCCTGATGATAAACGGCGTAGCGGCAAAATATCTTTTAAATCTCAAATAGTTATGAAATTAGTGATCAATTCTCTCTCAAAAACTTACGCCAACGGCGTCACTGCCTTGAAAGATGTTTCGCTGGCGCTCACGAACGGCATGTTTGGTTTGCTCGGGCCCAATGGAGCCGGTAAATCTTCGCTGATGCGCACCATTGCCACCTTGCAGGAAGCAGACTCGGGTACAGTTTTTTTAGACGGCCTGGATGTATTGAAAAATAAAACACAGATACGGCAATTGCTGGGGTATCTTCCGCAGGAGTTTGGTGTATATCCCAAAATATCGGCCGAACGTATGCTCGATCATATAGCGCAGTTGAAGGGCGTGGGCAATGCCGGCGAACGAAAAGAACTGGTGCTCGGCTTACTGGAAAAAGTAAATCTTTTTAAAGACAGGAAGAAGCATCTGGGCACCTATTCGGGTGGTATGAAACAGCGCTTTGGCATAGCGCAGGCATTGATAGGCGATCCGAAGCTGATCATCGTGGATGAACCGACTGCCGGACTTGACCCGGCTGAAAGAAACCGGTTTTATAACTTGCTTAGCCAGTTAGGCGAGAACACGATCGTGATCTTATCAACTCACATCGTAGAAGATGTAAGCACACTTTGCTCCAGTTTTGCCATCATTTGCCTCGGGGAAGTGCTGTATGCGGGCGACCCTGAAACTGCTGTGAAAGAGCTTGACGGTAAGATCTATTCCAAGGCCATCGATCAGTCCGAAATACAATATTACCGCGATGTTTATAACGTGATATCTACCCAGCTTAAATCGGGTAAGCTGCATATCAGGATATTACAGGAAGAAAGCCTGCCCCAGGATGGATTTGTTTCAACATCGCCTAATCTTGAAGATGTTTATTTCAGCAATATTGCCACTCGTGTAGATGTGAATACAATGTAAGACACTCAAAAACAATAACTTATGTTTTCAAAAATATTTCTGTTCGAGATCCAAAACAGGATCCGCAGGCCAGCCGTTTATCTTTATTTTTCAGCAGTATTGGTGTTTACGCTGTTCGCTTTTTCTACTGGTACCCTGCCCGTGGGCGAAAAGGAGCATATTAATTCGCCGTACCTGATCACTTTCTGGTGCTGCAGCATGACCATTATGATGATGCTGGTCAGTTCGTCTGTGATGGGCATCGCGTTGTATCGCGATATAGAATACCAGACCAAAGATTATTATCTCACTTACCCGATTACCAAAAGCGGTTATTTCTGGGGACGATACCTGGGTTCTTTCACATTCATGCTCCTGATAGCGTTGGCCATTCCGTTAGGTATTTATCTAAGCACTTACCTGGGCCCTGCAATAGGGAAAACTGTTCCTGCACAATATGGCCCCAATAAGCCGATCTACTACCTGTATCCGTTTTTGCTGATTGCGCTGCCGAATATATTTTTTACCTCATCACTTTTTTACGGACTGGTAGCCGTTACCCGTAACATTAAGGTAATCTATTTCGGCGGCATATTGCTGTTCCTGTTCTACTTTATGGCCCTGTTCTTCCTCGATCATACAACAAACGCCACGGTCATCGGTATTTCCGATCCGTTTGGGCTCAACGGTGTACGGTTCCAGATGAATAACTCAAGTACAGCGCAGCATAACAATTCCCTGATCGCGATAAATGGCCCCTTAGCCATAAACCGCCTGCTATGGCCGGGATTGGGTTTAGCGGCGCTGATCATCACCTACCTGCGGTTCAATTTCGAAACATTTTTTGCAGGCAAACGC
>DASZWG010000329.1:0-1924 GCA_035546675.1 Mucilaginibacter sp.
GGAGATCACGATCCTGATCGTTTGCCTGGCGCTGGTTGTTATAAGCATAGTGTTACTTTACCGAAAAAGACGCAGTTCCGGGAAATAACAACAAGTATGCTATCCGGTTAAACTCATCGTTATTGAGATAGTCGAATTGTGTATGAAACTGTTATTGATAACTATATTGGGATTGATCGTTTTACCCGCAAGGACAACCAAAAATCCGGATATACCGCAGGGAAAAAAGTTCAGGGAAGAATTCTTGTCACGCATCAACCAGGTAAGGCATGAGGGCTGTAATTGCGGGGGCACTTACATGGCCCCCGCCCCACCGCTTACCTGGAACGACGAGTTGGCCGATGCCGCATTGAGCCATGCCGAAGATATGTCGGCGCATAATTATTTCAGTCATACAAGCCGCAACGGCAAAACAGCGCCCGACCGTATTATTGAAGCAGGTTATACCTACAAGGGCTACAAAAGCTTTGCGGTAGGCGAAAACATAGCCGAAGGACAAATGAGCATAGCCGAGGTGATGGACGGATGGCTGAAAAGCCCCGGCCATTGCCGAAACCTGATGAACCCGCAATTTAAAGAAGTGGGTGTGGCCCAATTCAACCGGTATTGGGTGCAGGATTTTGGCGGCAGGCAGCCATTTTCAGCCGAAGAACAAAAAATGAACAAAAGCGGCAGGTATAAGGTAATACAGAAGGGCGTGCCCGGCCATTAACAGGTTCACGGTCGTAACAAAAGTGTTGCCTTTCCATTTTTATTGGAAATAATTATTTGAAATGTTTAGCTTTAATATCCGTAAACCCAAACAAACGTTTCAATTTTTTCACAATGGCAGCAACTCCGGCTGATGATTTTCAGCAAACCCCTACGCGCCTCTACTCCCTTGATGCACTTCGCGGCTTTGATATGTTCTGGATAATGGGCGCCGACGCATTGTTCCACAGCCTTAGCCGTGCGGTACCCAACTCGGGCGTTTTAAAAGCGATATCCGACCAGCTTGAACACCCGGCATGGAACGGTTTTCATTTTTACGACCTCATCTTCCCGCTCTTCCTCTTTATGGCCGGCGTATCCACGCCGTTCTCGATCGGGCGGCAGTTAGAAAAGGGAAAGACCCGCAAACAGATATTGTTCAGGGTCATCAAACGGGGACTTATCCTTGTTGCGCTCGGCATTATTTATAACAATGGTCTGCAGCTAAAACCGATACATGAAATCCGTTTTGCATCCGTACTGGGCCGTATCGGCCTGGCTTACATGTTTGCCAATATCATTTACCTGTACTCAAGTGAGATCGCACAAATGATCTGGTTTTGGGCGATCATCATCTTTTACTGGCTGCTGCTGAAATTCACCTCGGCGCCGGGATTTGCACACGGCGACCTGACCATGCAGGGAAACTTCGCTTCGTATATCGACCGGATGTTTTTACCCGGAAGGCTTTACCTCGGCATACACGACCCCGAGGGAATAATGTCGACCATACCGGCTATCAGTACCGGACTACTGGGTATTTTAGCAGGTACCACGCTGAGAAAACCCGGCCTTACGCAGGAGACCAAAGCGATCCGCATGACGGTTGTGGGCGTTATTTTCATCGGCCTGGCGTTGCTTTGGAATATGGATTTCCCGATCAACAAAAACCTGTGGACCAGCTCATTTGTATTATTGGTTGGCGGGATAAGCCTGCTGCTGATGTCCCTGTTCTATTATATCATCGATATAAAAGGATACAAAAAGTGGGCGTTCTTTTTCAAGATCATCGGCATGAATTCCATACTGATCTACATCTCGGGAAAATTTATCGATTGGGAATACAC
The DNA here is from genome assembly GCA_035546675.1 of Mucilaginibacter sp. Taxonomy (GTDB): domain Bacteria; phylum Bacteroidota; class Bacteroidia; order Sphingobacteriales; family Sphingobacteriaceae; genus Mucilaginibacter. The sequence goes on from DASZWG010000329.1 coordinate 1,818, forward strand.
CACCGCGGGCTTTTTTAAATGGCTGGTGCAACTGATCGGCGATCCCTGGAACCTGGTCATCGGTGCGATATGCTATATCATGATCAAATGGCTGTTCCTGTATTTTA
>DASZWG010000330.1:0-3704 GCA_035546675.1 Mucilaginibacter sp.
GCGCGCCGTTTGCAAAAGGTATGCCGAGCTTGAGCGCAGCGTATGCGTAGATCATGCTGGGCGATATGCGTTTGTCATCTTCTTCAAGAGCACGCTCGAAGGCCTCAAGCGTCTGGTGAATTTCCGACGCCTCGTAATAGATCTCGGTCGATCCGCACCACACCAGTACGATCCTGTCACACCCTTTCTCCTCTTTAAAATTTTGTATATCCTGCATCACGGCACGCGCAAGTTCTAAGCGCGTACCTTGTTTGATATGGGTTCCGGTCAGATTTTTTGCATAGTTCTTATCAAAAGCGGCCTTCATCGGGACCAGCCTTTCCAGTTCGGCTTTTACCGAATTGAGCAGGCCCGCTTCCAACACTTTGGCTTTCATTGCTGCTTCGTACACATTGTCTTCATATACATCCCATCCGCCGAATACAATATCATCCAGGTCAGCCAGCGGTACAAAGTCTTTTATTTTCGGGTAACGGTTCTCTGTCCGCTTTCCCAAACGGATGTGCCCCATCTGTGTAAGCGAGCCAAAAGGCTGCGACAGCCCCTTTTTTACTGCCTCTACTCCTGCGATCAATGTTGTTGCTACTGCACCTAAACCGGGTATCAAAATGCCCAGTTTCCCTTCGGCCGGCCTAATGTTGTTTTCCATAGTAAGATTTGAATTATAGCGTTTGACTTTTATGTTAAAATGTTCAAAGAACTAATTTTTTAACAAAAAGTTTTCAATTATTTTACAAACTTGACCGTAGCATGAGAATAGCATGGCCAAAGCCGGTAATTGTCCGATGTCCCTTTAAAAATGGGTTAAGGATGGCCGGCAGGGGATGGGCCATCCGTTCATTTCTCAGATATTTTTCTCGTACAGGCGGTACGTTTTGTAGTGAACACCATTAATTGCTTCAATGGCACGGTTTACCATGTCATTGTGCTCCAGTGTCCAGGACGCTTCGGCGTATTCAAGCCCTTTTCTTGCATATTCTTTGATAATGGTACCGTAGAGTACGGCTTCAATACCCATCTTGCGATAGCCTTCAACAACGCCCAGCAGCATGATCCGGATGCCTTTGATCTTGCTTTTTCCGAATAACAGTTTGAATATACCCGCGGGCAATAGTCGTCCTCTTTTAACGGTCTTCAATATCTGGTTGATGTCGGGGATCGCCACGCCAAAGCCAATTATTTTACCATGCTGTTCGGCAATGAGGCAAAAATCCTGGTCGAGGATCATTTTCAGGTCTTTGGCGGTGTAGTCAAACTCTTCATTGGTCATCGGGAAAAAGCCCATGTTCTTGTCCCATGCAGAGTTGTAAACATCACGCAGTGCAGCAGCTTCATCTTTAAACTTTTTCAGGTTAACTTTCCTGATGGTGATCTCGCTTCGCTCCAGGCGCTCGGTTAATTTGTCAAGCAGTTTAACCGATTTATCATTATAACTTTTTCCGTCCCAGCGCCAGGCAAAAAGGTCGACCTGTTTTTTAAAGCCTGCCTTTTCGATCAGGCCGGCATAATACGACGGGTTATAAGTCATCATAACCAAAGGTGAGCTGTCAAAGCCTTCTACCAGCAAGCCGCAGGTCTCATTGGTCGATGGATTTGCCGGGCCAACCATTTTTGATACACCTTTTTCTTTCAACCAGTCTGTTGCCGCTTTAAAAAGCAGGTCGGCAGTTTCCTGGTCATTGATGCAATCAAAAAAACCAAAAAAACCGTCATTGACATCATTGAACGTATTGTGATTATTATTCATAACCGCACAAATGCGGCCGGTCACTTTATTATCTTCAAATGCCAGGAAGGGCTGGAGGGATGAGTGCTTCAGAAAGGGATGCTTTGTTAAAATATCCCTTTGGGCTATAAATAATTCCGGTACATAGTGTGGGTCGTTCTTGTGCAGATCGTGCGGGAAATCAATAAACTTGGCCAACTCCTTTTTCGAATTGACCGGAATTACTTTCTTCATATATTTTCGTTGATGGTTGTTACGCCAACTACCTTAAATGCTTTTGCTATTTTATCGATTGCTTCGTCTATCTGCGCAAAAGAGTGCGTCGCCATGAGCGAGAATCGTAATAACGATGAGTCGGACGGTACAGCCGGAGATACAACAGGGTTAACAAATACGCCATTATCCTGCAAATACTTCGTCACAATAAAGGTTTTTTCGTTATCCCGTACATAGATCGGAAGGATCGGGCTTTCTGTCGGACCCAGGTCAAAGCCTTCGTCTATGAGCAGTTTGTGCGCATAATGTGTATTTTCCCATAATTTAGCTATGCGCTCAGGCTCATTGATAATAATGTCCAGTGCGGCAAGCACGCTGGCTACAGCACCCGGAGGCATACTGGCGCTGAACATGAGCGAACGTGCCCGGTGTTTCAGGTAGTCGATGGTCGCAAAGTCGGCTGCAATAAATCCGCCAAGCGATGCCAGCGATTTACTGAATGTACCCATAATAAGGTCGACATCGTCCGTCAAGCCGAAATGAGAAGCTGTACCCGAACCTTTTACGCCGATCACACCAAGACTATGGGCATCGTCTACCATGATGTTTGCGCCGAACTCTTCGGCCAGTTCCACTATTTCAGGCAGTTTTACGATATCGCCTTCCATGCTGAATATCCCGTCCACCACGATGAGTTTGATACCATCTTCGGGGAGGATGCTCAGCTTACGCCGGAGATCGGCCATATTATTATGCTCGTATTTAATAACCCTCGAGAATGACAGGCGGCTGCCATCGATCAGGGAAGCATGGTCGTATTCGTCAAGGATCAGGTAATCGTTGCGGCTGCTGGTGATGCTGGATAAAACCCCCAGGTTTACCTGGAAGCCTGTACTGAAAAGCACTGAAGATTCTTTCCCTACATATTCAGCCAGCCTGTTCTCCAGTTCAATATGTATATCGAGTGTGCCGTTTAAAAATCTCGAACCCGCGCAACCCGTACCGTATTTGTCAATTGCCTTTTTGGAGGCTTCTTTTATTTTGGGGTGATTGGTCAATCCCAGGTAAGAATTCGACCCGAACATTAATACACGTTTACCATCGATAATGACCTCTGTATCCTGACCTGATTCGATGGGTCTGAAAAAGGGATAGACGCCCCTTTCCCGGGCTAATTCTGCGTCTTTGAACAACGCAATTCTGTCATATAGCTTTTTACCCATGTATTAACGTTGCTTTAATTATTTGTGAAAATATCATGAACAAGTTTATAACTTAATGATAGTTAGCTGATAATGTTTATATTACAGTTTATGTCGTAATATAAATTCTCATAAGGCAAATTAATTAAATTTTTTATTTAATTCACTTCACATTTTTTCATTTTTTTAAAAGCCGGGTAAAAGTATTAGTCTGTATGTGACATTTCAGGTATTGGTAAAAATATTGTTGCTTGTAAGTTTTAATCATAATTATGCCATAATTAGCATTTTCAATCAAAAATATTAAAATTAATAGGAACCATTGCTTTTAATTTGCGTTGCCAAAAAATGCTCATTTTTCCGTACTATGGAAAGAAAATTACGCTTGCTGTTAATGCTGTTTTCCTGTTGTTTTTCGCCTTCCGTGGTTTTCGCCCAGGCAACGGCCGATACTGCTGTTAAAGCGCTTACTTTAAAACAATGTATTGATTTTGCCCTTCGCAACCAGCCTGCTGTAAGACAGGCTTCGATTGATGAAGCGATCAATGAAAAGAACATTT
>DASZWG010000331.1:0-3946 GCA_035546675.1 Mucilaginibacter sp.
TCGGCGCCGGTGGTTAGCTCAAAGCTTCCCGGCACGGCATAAGTAAAGATGTTTGCGGGCAGTGCGCCGTGATTGACCAGGCTTTGGTAAGCTCCTTCGTACAGCGCATTGGTCACTTCGGCATTCCATTCGGCTACTACAATACCAAAGCGGTAATTAGCTGCCGAGGGTACTTCGGTATTCGAAAAATCGGAAAGATTTTTTAGCGCGGTAGCCATTCTTATTTCGGATTTCGAAATTCCAATTTCGGATTTTGATACGAGAAAACAGATATAAATTAGAAATTTAAAATCCGAATTTCGAAATTCTTATAGCTTCGCATCCACCCGGGCGATGTAAGCATCGATATTTTGTGCTTCCGTGCTTTCGGGGTAGTCCTTTTTGATACGGTTATACGCGTCCGAAGCATCCTTGTTGTCTTTCTGCGCTTCGTAAACCAGTCCCAGCTTTTTCAGGTAAAGCGGCGAAAGGAAGTTATTGCTTGCCTTATCGACAGCCTTTTTATAATAGGTAACCGCCTTGTCGTAATCCTTCAGCTCAACATACGCATCGCCGATGCAGCCCAGCGCCTCGCCGGCTATCATGCTGTCGCCGCCGCGGTAATTGTTCAGATCGTCGATCGCTTTCTGGTATTCGCCTTTATTCAGGTAAGCCGTGCCGAGATAAAAGTAGGCCAGGTTGGCCGATTTGGTATTGCTGTAATCAGAAATGATCTTTTCGAAACCCGGATAACCTGCATCGCCTTTGATGGCTTTATCCCAATCCTTTTTAGCCCACCAGTCTTGCGCTTTATACATCTGGCTTTCGGCTTTTTGCTCACGCGGAGCGAGGTATAGCTTCTGATAGCCAAAGTAGATCAGTATGAGGGCTACGATAGCGCCGCCTATAAATGTGAGGCTTTTTTGATTTTCACGGATAAACTTGCCCGCCTGCCCAAACTCATTATTCGTTACCGGGACCTTATTATTCACCTGGGTTTTCGACATTTCTATTCTAAATTAAAGTTTGCAAAAATACGCTTTTCAAATTTGTTGACAATAGGATGATGTAATTATTTGATTGTAATACCGCAGGGCCGAAATGCCGGAAAATCAACTAATCTCTAATCAACTAATCTCTAATCACTACCTTTGAACAATGTACCTGCAGCACTTGTCCGTTATTAATTTCAAAAATTACGCCGGGGCCGAGCTTGATCTCAGCGAAGGCGTCAATGCCTTTACGGGCGATAACGGTGCGGGTAAAACCAACCTGCTCGATGCCATCCATTACCTGTCGCTTTGTAAAAGCTATTTTAACCCGATCGACAGTCAGCAGATCAGGCAGGGTACCGATTTCTTTATCATCAACGGTACTTTCAGCAAAAACGGCAAACAGGAAACCGTGGCCTGCGGTGTAAAGCGCAACCAGAAAAAGCAATTCAAACGAAATAAAAAGGAATACCAGCGCCTGGCCGATCACATCGGACTTTTCCCGCTGGTCATGATCTCGCCCTACGATATCAGCATTATCACCGAGGGCAGCGAGGAGCGGCGCAAGTTTGTCGATAACGTGATCTCGCAAACCGACAACCATTACCTGGATGAACTGATCGCTTACAACAAGGCGCTTGTTAACCGCAACGCCTTGTTAAAAACCATAGCCGATACCGGCCGTTACGACCCCGACCTGCTAAGTATATTTGACGAACAACTCATTGCCTCGGGCAACCTGATATTTGAAAAGCGAAAGACTTTTATGGCAAGCTTTCGCGGCATTTTCGATCAGCACTACCAATACCTGAGCGATAATGCCGAGCAGGTGGAGCTGGTTTATGAATCGCAGCTTTTGCAGGGGGATTTTGCGGAACTGCTTAAAAAGAGCACCGAAAAGGATCGTATACTCGAGCGTACGACAATGGGTATCCATAAGGATGAGCTCCCGTTTGCCATACACGGTATGCCCATGAAAAAATTCGGTTCGCAGGGGCAGCAGAAATCGTTCCTCATCGCGCTCAAGCTGGCGCAATACACCTACCTTTATCAGCAGAAAGGGTTTAAACCTATCCTGCTGCTCGACGATATTTTTGATAAGCTGGACGATAAGCGCATAACCAAGCTGATGCAGATGGTATCGCACCACGATTTCGGGCAGGTATTCATTACCGATACAAGCGCTGCAAAAGTTGAAAACATTTTCAGGGAGATCGGGGTAGGGGTTAAACTATTCAAAGTTTCGGGAGGGCAGATCGATGCGTAAGGCGAATGACAAGACGCTGAAAGAGGCGATTGAACAGATGCTGCAGGTTTATAAACTGAAACGCCGGTATGAGGAAACCGGTGTAGTATCCGCGTGGCCCGACCTGGTGGGGAAATTTGTGGCCAACCGTACCAAAGAGATATTCATCCGGGATAAAAAGCTATTCCTGAGGATAGAATCTTCTGTAATCAAAAACGAACTGCTGATGATGCGGTCGCAGATAATCGACAAGATCAATAATGATGCGGGAGAAACGGTGATCGAAGAAATTATCTTCCTCTAGACCAACGCATTGCTGCTGCTGATTTTTTCCTGAAATCGTCGCTGATGATCGAATAACCCAAAATGATAAAACCCGGCGTAATGAACACCAATTGCACTTCGGGCGGGCGATGCAGGAAGAAAAGTGAGTTAACCACAATTACTCCTACCACTACCAGAGAATAGATCAGACACCTAATTAATAGTTTCATAGTTATAGGTTTTAGTATTACTACTATGGACAACAATCATGCCAAATGGTTTAATCAAGGCATAACTGCAACTGTTACAGCAGTGTAAAGCTATTAATTTAAGTTGAAAAAAGCAAATATCAGTGTAGAAATGTGCCGGGAATGGGTATAATCAATACCTATCCCCGGCTATTGTGTCAGTGTTTTTCGAACGAAGAGAAGAAGAAGTCGCCTTCTATCCTGGCGTTGGCGTCAGAGTCGGAACCGTGGATCGCATTGGCGTCGATGGATTTTGCAAACAGGTTGCGTATAGTGCCGGGAGCGGCCTTTGCCGGGTCGGTAGCGCCGATCAGGCTGCGGAAATCCTCAACAGCATTATCTTTTTCCAGTATAGCAGCAACGATAGGTCCCGACGACATAAATCCGACCAGGTCGTTATAGAACGGACGCTCGCGGTGTATGGCGTAAAACTCGCCCGCTTTTTCGGGGCTGAGCCGGGTATATTTCATAGCGACAATTTTAAAACCGCCTTTAGTGATCTGGTCGATTATGGCCCCGATGTGCCCATTGGCAACGGCATCGGGTTTTATCATGGTGAATGTTTTATTGGTTTCCATCACGTGTTTCAAATTTGCCGCAAAAGTAGCGTTTTAACATTAAAAAATAATCTTTTAGGCTTCATAATTCGATAACCCGTATTTAATTAATTTCCTTAGCTTTGCAAGCTATTTTGAAAACGATGTCAGAACTGGCCCCCCTGCGGGAACTTTTGGCGCATCCGCGCAGGATTGTGATCACCACGCATCACAAACCGGATGGTGATGCCATGGGTTCGTCACTCGGCCTCTACAACTACCTTATACAGCAGGGCCACCATGCAAAGGTGATCACTCCTACCGATTATCCCGATTACCTGGCATGGATGGCGGGCAATGGTGAGGTGATCGTTTACACGGATCATGTTGAAGAATCCAACCAGCTTATTGCAGATGCCGAGATCATTTTCTGTCTCGATTTTAACGCGCTGAGCCGTATAAATGACATGAGCGAACCCGTAAGGGCAAGTAGTTCGGTTAAAGTAATGATCGACCATCATCTCGAACCCGAAGATTTTGACGATTACCGGCATTGGAACATCAACGCCTGCGCCACCGCACAATTAGTTTACGATTTCATCGTCCATAAAATGGATGGCGGCGAATGGATCAACGCGGATGTGGCCACCTGCCTGTATACGGGTATCATGACCGATTCGG
>DASZWG010000332.1:0-2750 GCA_035546675.1 Mucilaginibacter sp.
GGCTCCAGTTGCGCGAGCTTAGCCTTTTTTTCAATCTTATCCTCCCCTTCGTCACCCGCATCGCCTTCTAAGTGGCCCGCATCGGTTATGTTACGTACATAGCGCACTTTATAACCCAGGTGCAGCAGGTAACGGAATATCAGGTCGAACGAAATATAGGTGCGGCAATTGCCCAGGTGTGCATCGCTGTAAACCGTCGGACCGCAAACGTACATACCCACATGGGGCGGGCTGAGCGGGACAAACTTCTCTTTTCTACGCGTTAAAGTATTGTAAACAAAAAGGTTTTGCTCCATAGCGGCAAACTTACGATTTTTTACTGCCCGTGCTGAATGTGCATCGCCGCGAACAGGATTTTTTTATCATCCGTTTGCAACATTGAAGTAAGGGTCATTTCAGCATCAGGTCGCTACGAACCGGGTAATGGTCCGACAGCCTTTTTTCGATGATCTTGTAGCTGCTGATGCCGAATTGCGGCGTCGCCAGGATGTAATCGATCTGGAAGTTGGGGAAGCTGCCGTTATAGGTTCGCCCCAGTCCCGAACCTTTTTCCACAAAGGCATTTTTCAGCCCTTTGCTCATCTGGTTCAAAGCGTATGAGGTTGGCGTATCGTTAAAATCGCCGGATATGATGTAGGGGTAAGGACAGGCGTTGGCGCTCTCCCTGATCTTAAACACCTGTTCGCTTCGCTTAATAAAAGCCTTTTTTAATTTGCTACCCAGCCTTTTGGCCGAACCCACAGGTTTGCCGTCCTGCTTCATATCGGTCACATACCGGTAATCTTCCGGGTCGAAATTGATCGATTGCAGGTGCACGCTGTAAACCCTGAATTGTTTTTTGCCCTTCTGCACATCGACGTAGATACATTGGTTCTCGTTAGTTGGATCGGATATCTGGATGTAACCATGCGCTGTTATGGGGTATTTGGAAAACAAAGCCAGGCCGACATCTTCATACGGAGTAGAATCTACCGCTTCGAGATAATAATAGTTTGTATTGAGTATCTTCAGTATCGAATCGAGCATATCATATTGCCCGCGTCTGCGCGTATAAAACTCCTGGAAACCGATGATGTCCGGTTGCTGCTCACGGATGATCTGTAATATCTCGCGCTTGGTAGGTATGTCGTTCCGGGCGCCGTAACGCTTAAAATCGTGCACGTTGTAGGTCATCACCCGGATCATATCCGAACCGGCGATGTAAGGCGGATCGGACGGGAAACGCAAGCCGATGTTCCGGTTCAGGGTCTTCCAGCCCACCAGGATGCAAATAACCGGCAGCAGCATCCATTTGCTCTTGCGGATCAGCCACCAGACGATCAGTATCGCATTCCCCAGCAGTAGTATGGGATAAGCCAGGCCGAAAAACGCTACAGGCCAGAATTTTGCAGGATCGACAACCGGGGCAAGGTAACTGATAAGCAGCCCGAGGGAAAACGCGATATTAACCCAAAGAAATAACCTGTCAATAAAGTTCAGCCTTTTTTTAGCCATCGTTATCCTTACTGGCCCTGAATAATATTTCCTTTTCCTGTTTGGTCAGGCTGTCATAGCCCGTTTGTGAAATCTTATCTAATATACGGTCTATTTCCTCTTGCCGGGGCTTGCCCGAAGCATTACCGGCTCTGTTTTTCACCACAACTTTCATTTTTGACTTTCGGCTGAACATCCGTGTGAAGAATCCCACCCAGTCGTTCCCCCGCTGCAGTTGTTTGATATAAATAAAGCCGAACAATGCCCCGCCGAGGTGGGATATTTCGCCGCCCGCGTTGGGGCCTGCGATCATCAGGAAATCCACCACTACAAAAACCAAAGCGAGCCATTTGAGCCGTACGGGACCGATCAGGATCAGTACAATGGTATAATCGGGCAGCAGCGTGGCAGTGGCCACCGTAACCGCCATTACCGAAGCCGAAGCGCCTACCAGTGTGCTGCCTACTAATGCGCCGCTATGTGTAAATAAAGGGAAAATGTTATAGCCGGCAATAAAAAAGAAAGCACCCGCAAAACCACCCAATAGATACAAGCCGATGGTACGCTTATTACCCAGGAACTCTTCGAATATTTCGCCCATCCAGTAAAGCCAGAGCATATTGAACAGGATGTGGAATATATTCGCATGCATGAACATGTAGGTGAGCGGCGTCCAGAAACGGGTGAGAAGCCGGGGCAGGTAAGAAGGCAGAGCAAGGTAATCAAAAGCGTGCAGACGGATAAAATCCGTGCGCGAGAACAGGTTTTCGACCGTAGCGGGAATATTGACCAGCAGGTATACCAGCACATTGATCCAGATCAGCAGGTTTACCCTGCTGCCCGACCGCAGCATTTTAAATTTGATATCCTGCCAGAGTGTGCTCATTTTACCGATAACGCGTCAGGGTTAGTAAAAGTTGTTCGGCCGCTGCAAATGCCACAATTTCACCATTACAAATCCCAGCAATGCGCCGCCGAGGTGCGCAAAGTGCGCCACGTTATCGCCGCCGTACTGGCTGATGCCCAGCCATATTTCGAGGATAATATAACCGGGTATGATGTATTTGGCCTTGATGGGGATGGGTATAAAAAACAGCAGCAGCTCCATATTGGGATACAGCATACCGAAAGCTACCAGTAACCCGAAAATAGCGCCGGATGCGCCGACCAGCGGAACATTATAAGCCTCATAAAGCTTGGCTGCATTATCCATGCCATATTGAAAATAGGCCATATCCACACCCTGCGGACCGGTTACGCCGGTTTCATGGATCAGG
>DASZWG010000333.1:0-5977 GCA_035546675.1 Mucilaginibacter sp.
GTAACATGACTTTCATCGATCACCATCAGGTAATCGTCAGGGAAGTAGTCCAGCAGGCAGAATGGTCTTGCTCCCGGTTTGCGCCCGTCAAAAAAACGCGAATAATTTTCAATGCCAGAACAGTAGCCCAGTTCGCGAATCATTTCCAGGTCGTAGTTTACCCGCTCTTCCAAACGCTTTGCCTCAAGAAAACGCTGCTCGCTAATGAACTGCTGCTTACGTACCTCCAGTTCTTCCTGTATGGCCCAAATGGATTGCTGGAAACGCTCACGCGGAGCCACATACAGGTTGGCCGGGAAAACGATCATGTGCGTCATTTTCTCCAGCGTTTTTCCCGTCGACGGTTCAAAGGTGCTTAGTTCTTCAATATCATCCCCGAAAAATGAGATGCGATAAGCATAATCCAGGTAAGCGGGAAAAACATCCACTACATCGCCCTTCACCCTGAACGTTCCGCGCCTGAAATCGGCCGTGGTGCGGGCGTACAATATCTCTACCAGACGATGAAGAAATGCGTTGCGGCTAATGCGTGTGCCAACCGCGAAGCGAAATACTGAATCCTTGAAATCTTCCGGGTTGCCCATGCCATAAATGCACGAGATAGACGAAACGACGATCACATCGCGCCGGCCCGACATGAGTGCTGAAGTAGTACGCAGGCGCAGCTTTTCGATCTCGTCGTTGATCTGCAGGTCTTTCTCTATATAAGTATTTGTTGACGGTATAAAAGCTTCAGGCTGGTAATAATCGTAATAGGAAACAAAATAATTGACTGCATTCTCGGGGAAGAACTGCTTGAACTCGCCGTAAAGCTGTGCAGCCAGTGTTTTATTATGGCTTAATATCAGCGTTGGCCGCTGTGTTTGTGCAATGACATTGGCCACGGTAAAAGTTTTTCCCGAACCTGTAACACCCAGCAGGGTTTGATACGTATCTCCATTTGTAACACCTTCAACCAGTTGCCTGATAGCTTCGGGCTGATCCCCGGTCGGCTGGTATTGAGAGGTTAATTTAAAATCCATAGACTATTACAAAAATACGAATAATAGTATAAACGGTTTGTGTGCCTAGAGTCAGTAATCGTGCTGCCCATGGGTCATTGTCCGTAAATTTTTTAAAAGTTTTCATATCTGTCAGCTTGTGTTAGCAAAGCTATAAGCGGGTAGTGACAGCTATATGTCAGCAGGTTTTTCCAGAGAACTTTAAGAGCGGGAATTGGTATTAAAAATATTACGACCTGCAAAAAACTCATGCTGAATGAAATTCGTTTATCAAGCAGAGAAGTATCACTTAGGGTAAAATTTTAATTGTTTGTAACATGATTGTTTTAGAAAGAATGCGTCCAAAATCGGTAGATTTAGACATGCTTTTTGTACTTAACAAGACCAACACCCTGGGCAATCAATTTTTAGCTGAGCTGCGCGACGCCGGCGTACAGTCCGACAGGCTCCGTTTCAGAAGGAACCAGGAGCGGATAGGCGAAATACTTGCGTACGAGATCAGCAAAAAGCTTAAGTACACCCCTGTTGAAGTTCAGACTCCACTGGGCATCGCCACCGTAAATGTGCCGGCCACCGAACCTGTGCTGGGGACCATACTGCGCGCGGGGTTGCCTTTTCACCAGGGTTTTATGAACTTTTTTGATAAATCTCCGTCTGCTTTTATTACGGCTTACCGCAAGGTGAAAAAGAATGGCGAATTTATCATCAACATCGATCATATCGCATCGCCTAGTCTCGACGACAGGGTTTTTATCCTGTGTGATACGATGCTCGCCACGGGGCAAAGCGTAGTGGAGGTATGTAAAGAGCTGATGGGGACGTACAGTATCAAGGAACTGCACATTGCGGCCATTATAGCCAGTACGGAAGGTATAGCGCATGTGCGTGCGCACCTGCCAAAAGCGCACCTGTGGTTTGGAGCGGTAGACGAAGAAATGACCTCAAAAGCTTATATTGTTCCCGGTTTGGGCGATGCAGGTGACCTGTCGTTTGGAGAGAAAATACTTTAGTCCTTCGGATTTTTGATTTCGGATACGAGACTGTAGTTTTGAGGCATGGGTAACGTGGCGCCTAAAAAATACAAGCATATCTTTTTCGATCTCGATCACACGATCTGGGATTTTGACAGGAACGCCGAAGAGGCATTGTATGAATTATACGAGGGTTACAGCCTGAACAATTTGGGGCTCTCGTCGTGTCAGTTATTTATCGAAACCTATACCCGCAATAATCATAAGCTCTGGGCCGAATACCATACCGGGAAGATCACCAAAGATGAATTGCGCGAGGCCCGGTTCAGGCAAACTTTTATCGAGCTGGGCATGCACCCCGACGCAGTTCCGCCGGGTTTTGAGGATGATTATGTAAAGCTCTGCCCTACGAAAACCAACCTTTTCCCCGATGCGCATAAAACGCTGCAATACCTGCAGCCGAAATATACGCTTCACCTGATCTCGAACGGCTTTCGCGAATCCACCGAGCTCAAGATCAGTGGAACCAATATCGGCGGCTATTTTCAGCATGTTATTATATCCGAGATCGTAGGCGTCAACAAGCCCGACCCGGCGATCTTTGAACATGCCATGAATCTTGCAGGGGCATCGGTTGCCGAGAGCCTGATGATCGGCGACAGCCTGGAGGCCGACGTATATGGAGCGCTTAACTTTGGCATGGACGCGGTCTATTTTAACCCGATGAATTTACCTAAGCCTGACGATGTACCCGTGCAGATCAACCGGTTAAAAGAGCTAACTTTATTGCTTTAATCATTATTACCAATGACTATTGAAGCCGAACGGAGAGCAATTGAAGCTACACTTGATGTTTACCGTTCGCGGCTTGATATTATTCCCGACGAATTGTTCGATGTGACACCCGCGGGTGGAGGCTGGTCCTATGCCGAGGTTTATTCGCATATTATGCAGGCTAACCTGGGTTCAAGTATCGCCGCTCAAAAATGTACGCTCAGCAGTTGCAAGCCAATGTCAAAAGGCCGTTCGCTCGTTGGTTTATATGTACTGACTTTTAACCGCTTTCCGCCATTTCCGGTCAAAGCCCCAAAGGCAGTTGCAGCCGCTAACCCAGTGAAAAAAATAAGCAAGGAAGATGCTCGTAATTTATTAATTAAATGCCGCAGGCGTGTCAATGATGTTGCGGTGCTTATCCCCGAAGCTTCCCTGCATTGCCGTATAAAGCACCCTCGCTTAGGGATGCTTAATGCAAGACAATGGTTCAGATTCATTCTCATTCATTCGGAGCATCATATTGGTCAATTGAAGCGTATTGAGAAAAATTTACATATTGTTTGAAACCTTTTTCTTTTTACATAGTCTTAACATTCAGATAATCTGAGTTATCGACATTTGTAAAATATCATAATATGAATTTTGAGTTTGGGTATTTGGTTGTTGTAGGGTTGCTTTTATTGTTAGGAATGTTCTACATCAGCCCTTATGAGTTAAAAGTTGATGAAGACGAAGACGACGAATAGTCGTTACTCACTCCAGTCTTTCGATCGATTAACCGGTAAAAAATACCGGAAGGTAAATTATCCCCCCAATTTTTTAAGGTTGTTATGGCAAAACGCGAAGTAGACATCGTCGTGATTTCCGACGTGCACCTGGGTACATACGGGTGCCACTCGAAGGAATTATTAAAATATCTGAAAAGTATCAGGCCGAAGATGCTGGTGCTTAACGGCGACATTATTGACATCTGGCAGTTCAGCAAATCGTACTGGCCCGAAACACATATGAAAGTGGTGCGCCGCATACTCAAATTTGTGACGGAAGGTGTTCCTGTGTATTATCTGACCGGGAATCACGACGAAATGCTGCGCAAGTTCGCTGATTTTGACCTGGGTTCTTTCCAGTTACGCAATAAGATCGTTCTTAACGTAGATGGCAAAAAAGCCTGGATATTTCACGGCGACGTGTTTGATGTGACCATGCAACACTCCAAATGGCTGGCTAAACTGGGGGCCATTGGGTACGATACATTGATCCTGCTGAACAGTTTCGTCAACTGGACATTAACTAAGATGGGGCGCGAAAAGATGAGCTTTTCAAAAAAAGTGAAGGGGAAATTCAAAGACGCCGTAAAATTTATCAACCAGTTTGAACAAACCGCGGCCGACCTCGCCGTCGAAAAGCATTACAGTTACGTGATATGCGGACATATTCACCAGGCTGAAATACGCGAAATACAATCGACCGATAAATCCGGTTCGGTAACCTACCTCAATTCAGGCGATTGGGTAGAGAGTCTCACAGCTTTGGAATATAACAATAAAGAATGGACCGTATTCAGGTATGACCCAATCAACTTCAATGCAGAGGTCGACGAGGATGATCATACCGATGCAGAGGACCTGGACGCGAAACTGGATGTCAGAAACCTGCTGGAGCGCTTTAAACTCGAAACGCACTGACATCCGGTCAATGTACAATTTGTTACGGCTTTGTAATCTTGACAGATTAGGGAGTTATTATCCGTAACCAATTTCCTAACTTTCCTGACTTTTTGACCCCGATGAAGATCCTTTACGCCATACAGGGAACGGGCAACGGCCACATCAGCCGCGCCCGAGAAATAGTACCCCTGTTGCAGCAATATGGTGAGCTAGACCTGCTGGTAAGTGGTACTGAGGCGGAGGTGTCATTGGCCCAACCCTTAAAATATCGCTTGCACGGTTTCAGTTTTGTATTCGGAACCAAAGGCGGAGTTGATAAATGGGCTACCTATAAGCTAATGAACCTGAGGAAATTGTGGCATGATATCCGGCATTTGCCGCTAAAGCAATATGACCTGATCATTAATGACTTTGAACCGGTGAGCGCATGGGCTTGCCGTTTTCAAAAATTGCCCTCAGTATCATTAAGTCACCAGTGCTCTTTTATTTCAAAAAAAACACCCCGTCCCAACCGATGGAACTATGCCGAATGGTTATTTAAGTATTATTCGCCTACCACTCACCATATTGGTTTCCATTTCGAACGATACGACGATTTTATTCATACGCCGGTTATCCGAAGTGAAATAAGGAATCTTGAGCCTTCCAACGACGGGCATTACACGGTTTATCTTCCAGCTTATGACGATAAAACACTTGTAAAATACCTGCGCCAAACTAAGGCTCGATGGCAGATCTTTTCTAAAAGGCAAAAAACAACCTACTGTGAGGAGAATATCAGTATTTTTCCGGTGAACAATGAAGCTTACAATAAAAGCATGGCTTCCTGCACGGGGTTGCTAACCGGCGGTGGTTTTGAGGGACCTGCTGAAGCATTATATCTTGGCAAGAAAGTGATGATGATACCCATGACCGGGCAATACGAACAACGCTGCAATGCACTGGCAGCTTCGAGGTTGGGTGTGCCTGTACTGGAGGCGATAGATGAGAATTTCCCCGATGAGATCAATAAATGGGTCGATAATGATAACAGGGTATCGGTTAGTTTTCCGAATGAGACCGCGCAGATCATAGAAGACATGATCGGGCGCTATGCCCGCGCAATATGATTTAGCATACGCAGTTTTTCTGTAATATTGCCATCAAATCCCGGTCATGATCAAGCTGTTCAG
This sequence comes from Mucilaginibacter sp., assembly GCA_035546675.1. Classification (GTDB taxonomy): domain Bacteria; phylum Bacteroidota; class Bacteroidia; order Sphingobacteriales; family Sphingobacteriaceae; genus Mucilaginibacter. The sequence continues at coordinate 5,586 of DASZWG010000333.1, forward strand.
AACTTTCAACCCGATCAATATACTCTGGCTTGCCGTAATCATGATTGTTTTGCGGGTAGGATATGTGTACAGCATACCTGATCGGGTGGATTTTCCCTTTGCCGAACTTTTCAACAGGTTGAATCTGCCGGCTTCATACCAGTACAATATCCCGCCGATGGCCAATTTCCTTTTGACCAGCGTACTTGTATTCGGGCAGGCGCTGCTGCTGAATTATCTGGTCAACCACTACAACCTGTTGGGCAGATCGACGTTTTTGCCGGCATTAATGTATATCGTGGCATCCGGTTTATTTACGCCTTTTTTACTGATAGGCTCCCCGCTGGTGTGTAATTTCCTGGTATTATGGATGCTTTTTAAATTGTTTAGCTTTTACAAGGGGGATGATGCAA
>DASZWG010000334.1:0-5932 GCA_035546675.1 Mucilaginibacter sp.
CATGGGTGAAAAATAGTATGATTACCCAGTTCGAACCCTCTTTTGGCAAGGGCGCGCCAGCGGGGAATGGTCTGGTAGTCAATATCGCCGGTCAGGAAAAATGTCGCCTTAAAATGCGCCGAATCGAGTTGAGGCACAGCAACATTGAGTTGCGATAATAAGGCGTCGTCATAGGTCAGCACAATGACGGCCTTTTTATGTTTGGGCCATGCGATCTTTTGCTGTGCATGCGCCGCCAGATTGAGGACCAGGAAAATAATGAGCAGCTTTTTCATACGTCGTTAATCCAACGCAAGAGTAGGCTTTATATTTTCAAAACTCAAATTTTTAAGGCAGTATTGGCACGGTACCCTGATATCATTCCGCTAATTAGCTGTAGCTGATTTTTTGCCTTCGGCAGATCAATCATTCCGTAAAATATGCTTTCAGCCAGGCCAGCAACCGCTCCCAGCCGTAAGCATGTTCATAAGCGGCCGGCGCGCAGCCCTTAAAGCCATCGTGCCGGATAGTTACCCGTGTGCCGCCTTCGATAGCGTCAAGCAAATAAGCAACTGTTGTTACCTTACGTCCTAAAATGGGAGCGTCCCAGTCGTAGCGGCGTGTCAGTACGAATTTATTTGGCGGGGCCAGTTCCAGGAACTCGCCGCTGGCGGGCAGGGCATTCCCGTCGGGAAGAATAACGTTGAGCGTCCACGGGCCGCCGACCCTCAGATCGGCGGTCCAGTCGCCAATGGTGTATACATCCGGCGCTCCCCACCAGGTTTCCATTTCTTTGGTCGTCAGCGCACGGTAAAGCTCTTCGGGGGTTGCGGGTATATCTGCAGTAGCCAGTATGGTCTCACCATCGGTAATGGCGCGGGGTATCTCGTTCATCATCGTCATTGTTTGTATTTAGCTGAATAATCTTCATGATCGGCCTCGCCTTTGCCTTCGGCCAGCAATTTGTACAGACTCACTTTTACATAATGGTTCCAGCCGCCGGTACAATCCTCAAAACATTCAAGCGAAGGGTTAAGGCCGGCATGGGTCATGGTGATTTGCGATTGCTTATCATCGCCCTCAAATTCCCAAATCACCTGTGTGCCTTTCCACTCCTTTTTATTCTTCAGGAAATGCAGGTTGCAGTCGGTGCATTGCCATACGATCTTTTTATCGCGCATAAATTCAACGATTTCGAATGCACCGAAAGTCTCGCCGAATATGGTGGTAAAACTGTCGTGCAAAGCCCATGAACTGCCGCCGAAATTGGCCGTCCACCATTCGGGTACACGGTTGCTTATGGCTCCGAAGGAGGTGTGCAGGGGTACATCCACCCGGATGATGCCCTGGTAGTTATGCTGATCGTTCACCGGTTTAAAATTTATTGGGCATCCCTTTACCTTCTTTGATAAAATTGAACAGGCTCTCTTTGATATAGGCCGTCCAGGCTTTTTCGCACTGATCGAAACATTCCATTTCGGGACCAAGATCATGTGTGAAGCTGATCTCAACACCACCTTCAACCGGAGTAACATCCCAGGTGATCCGGCTACCTGTCCACTCGGTCTTATCGTTGAGCCAGGGTAAAAAACAATCCGTAATCTCCCATACCACCTTACTATCCGGTACAACCTCTGCTATTTTAAAGGTTACCCAGGTAGTGCCAAGGCTTACCGTGAAAACATCTCCGGGTTTTTCGGCCCGGCCTTCGCAATTGGATATCCACCATTGCGATACCTTGCTGATCTTGTCAAATGCCTCTTCCGGGCTGATATTTGCAGTGATACTGCAATTGATGACTTGCTGCTCCATTTTTTAAAGCTTATCGTGAATAAATTTATTGATTAATTGATGAACCAAAGTTATTGTCCTGAACATACCTGGTGTGATGTGTGATATGGACAATGTGACGGGTTGATTTGGACAATCTGGTTCGCTAAATTTGTTACGATGAAACAGATATCAGTACTCGTTCCCGGCGGCGACCCGCAGCTGCCGGCTATTGTAAGCGCTTACAAGGCATTCGGCCGCGCCAATAAATTCCTGATCGACAACGGCCGCAAGCCCATGTTCACCGCGCAATTGGTGGGTAATTCGCGCGATCAGAGCCTGGACGGCGGGGTATTTTCCATACATCCCCAGGTAACGTTCCGCGAAGTGAGCCGTACCGATCTGATCATTATCCCGGCCATTAACTGGGATTTTCAGCAGGTGCTGGCAGCCAATAAGGAAATGATGGCCTGGGTTACCGAGCAGTATAAGCAGGGCGCCGAAGTAGCCAGCATGTGCACCGGGGCCTTTTTACTGGCAGATACCGGCCTGCTCCGAGGCCGAAACTGCTCGACTCACTGGATGGCGGCTAATATTTTCCGGAAAATGTTCCCGGACGTGAACTTAGTGGTGGAAAAGCTGATCACTGACGAGCACGGCATCTATACCAATGGCGGGGCATTCTCCTTTCTGCACCTGCTGCTGTACCTGATAGAAAAATTCAGCGGGAGGGAGGCTGCCATTTTTTGCGCCAAATTTTTTGAGATCGATATTGACCGTAACAGCCAGTCGGCTTTTATGAGCTTTTCGGGACTCAAGGACCACGACGATGAGGAGATCAAAAAAGCGCAGGAGTATATTGAAGAGAATTTCGACAAAAAAATATCTATTGAAGACCTGGCCGACCACCTGGCTATTGGCCGGCGAAACTTCGACAGGCGTTTTATCAAAGCCACATCCAACACCCCGGTCGAATATGTGCAGAAAGTAAAGATCGAGGTCGCCAAAAAATCACTCGAAACCGGCCGTAAGACCGTGAACGAGGTGATGTATGATGTCGGCTATTCCGACCAGAAAGCCTTCCGCGAGATTTTTAAGAGGATCACGGGCCTTTCGCCGCTGGAATACCGGAATAAATATAATAAGGAAGTAGTGGGAATGTAGAGTCTAAGCGTTCACCCTGTCAATAAGCGCCAGATAGTACCCCAGTTTTTCCCTGATCATATCAACCGGCAGGTCCTGGTTAGGGTCTATCCGAACCGATTCATATTGATCCTTTGGTTTGGCATCAGGTTTTGTTTCCTGTAAACTTTTATCTAAACAAAATCCCAGCATCAGTTTTTTACCGTTGAGCCACAGGTAGCCTAATTTTTTCCCTTTATAGGTAAAAAAGGGGATCTGGAACTTGCGTTCGTGGCAGATGCCGGGATTTACACGCAGGATGAAATCCCTCAGCGCCAGCAGGCAGCTTTGGTAAGGCTCAGGTTTCGAGAGATAGTACGATTCGAGTGTAACGGGCTTATCCATCCGGGTCAAAGTTAAATAACTTTGTCTCCGCCTGACCATCTAATCGAAACCTTCTGAAAAATTATCGCGCGCCGAACCCTGTATCAACCCTTTAAACCTTTTTGCCGTATAAACGTCATAATGAGTGCGGAGCGCTTAAGCTCATGGAAATAAGATGAAGACGTTACAAGTGTTAAAAGAAGAGTCTGCCGATATACAGTCCGAGATCAAAAAATTGCTTTTAGATAATTACAGATTTGATCATGCGATCAAAGAAAAACTGGATGTGATCAGCAAAATAACCTCTTTACGCAAAGATCTGGCCGTGATTCAAAGAGAAATGCGCGAGCGCCTTTCTGCCTGAACAACTTTTACCGGCTTTCAATCCGGAAAAGAATTCCCCTTGGTTTTATTGCAGGCTATTGTTTTGCCCCTCATTCGAACATTTCATAGAATTACCCGGTTCTCTTTCCGCTAAGATCTTTTGAAAAGACATTTCAGTGTTTACCATTGGTTTTCAGTCAGAATATTGGGCCACAAATATTCGTTTAATTGACAGTTAATTCTAATTTTGGAAGTCCCAAACCAGTTATAAATGAAATTCTCAAAGCTATACTATAGTGTTCTTACAGCCTGTTTGTTGTTAAGCAACACTTTTATCGTTCATGCGCAACCAGCAGTTGCGGTAAAAGAAATTGACAACAGCGGGCACAATAGCTACTATATTTCGAACAAGGCCCCGCTCATGCACCAGTATTTTATCAAGCTGCCGGTTAAGGCCATCAAACCTGCCGGCTGGCTCAGGAAGCAACTGGACCTGGAACGCACCGGGCTGATGGGTAACCTGGGCGAAATCAGCGTCTGGCTGTCAAAAAAGGACAATGCATGGATCAACAAAAGCGGCAAAGGGAAATATGGCTGGGAGGAATTGCCTTACTGGCTGAAAGGCTACGGCGATGTAGCCTACATGCTGGACGACCCCAAAATGCTGAAGGAAACCAATTTCTGGATACAGACCGTTATCAGCAACCAGCGCCCCAACGGTGATTTCGGTCCGCTGAACTATACCAAACCCGGCCGGCGCGACTTATGGGGAAACATGCCTATGTTGTGGTGCCTGCAATCGTATTATGAATATTCGAAGGATCCGAAGGTGTTAAACCTGATGACGAAGTATTTTAAATACGAAATGAGCATACCCGACAGCCTGTTCCTGAAGGATTACTGGGAGAACAGCCGCGGCGGCGATAACCTGATCAGCGTTTACTGGCTGTATAACCGTACGGGGGCCAAGTGGCTGCTCGGCCTGGCTTCAAAGATCGACCGGAATACAGCCAACTGGCGCCAGGCTAATAATCTGCCCAACTGGCACAATGTGAATATTGCCCAGTCGTTCCGTGAGCCGGCCACCTATTACATGCAAAGCGACAAACCTGCCGATTTGCATGCCACCTATAACGACTTTAACCTGGTGCGCGATATTTACGGACAGGTGCCCGGCGGTATGTTCGGCGCGGATGAGAATGCGCGCAAGGGTTATACCGATCCACGGCAGGCTGTGGAAACCTGCGGCATGGTGGAACAGATGACATCCGACGAATTTCTTATCCGCTTTACCGGCGATACCTTTTGGGCCGATAACTGCGAAGATGTGGCTTTCAATACCTTCCCGGCTGCATTTACGCCCGATTACCGGGGACTGAGGTACCTTACCGCTCCCAATATGGTGGTGAGCGATAGTAAAAACCATGCTCCGGGGATCGATAATGATGGACCTTTCCTGAATATGAACCCTTTTAGCAGCCGCTGCTGCCAGCACAACCACTCGGCCGGCTGGGTTTATTATGCCGAAAATAGCTGGATGGCGACGCCTGATAACGGTTTGGCCGATCAGTTATACTCGGCAGGTACGGTTACGGCGAGGGCCGGTAACGGCCATACAGTTACCATTGTAACCACCACACATTATCCTTTTGATGATGAGATCAGCCTGGAAATACACACTGCTGCTGCCAACAAGTTTCCGCTTTATTTGCGCATACCGAAATGGTGCAATGGTGCATCCTTACAGGTGAACGGTAAACCTGTTGCGATCAGCACTAATGGTGCGGAATATATCAGGCTCGCGAATACCTGGAAAAACGGCGACCGCATCACCCTGCACCTGCCCATGACCATACAGGTGCGCGAATGGACCCGGAACAAGAACAGCGTAAGCGTAAATTATGGTCCGCTTACCTTCTCACTCAGGATCGATGAAAAATACGTAAAAGTGCCCACTACGCGCGCAAATTCGGTTGATGATGCCAAATGGCAGCCTACGGCCGACCCTACTAAATGGCCTACTTATGAGATATATCCCGCCTCGGCATGGAATTATGCCTTGATGCTCGATAAAGATGATCTCGCTGCGTCCTTTACCGTCGAGAAACGACCCTGGCCAAAGAATAATGATCCCTTTACTGATGCATCGGCCCCGGTCATACTGAAGGCAAAAGGAAGGATCATACCCGGGTGGAAGATCGATCAGTATGGCCTATGCGGATTGCTGCCGCAAAGCCCGGTAAAAACAGACGAACCCCAAACCGATATTACGCTGGTGCCGATGGGTGGCGCACGTTTGCGGATATCAGCTTTCCCGGTTGCGGAATAGGTTTTGTTTTTTTATGGTATAATG
>DASZWG010000335.1:0-6502 GCA_035546675.1 Mucilaginibacter sp.
GGTCAGCTTTTACGGGTTCAAAAACACTGACATCCCCTTTTGAGATATAATCCGAACGTCCGCCATCGGCTGCCGAAGTCACATCACCTTCATCCAGCATCAATTTCGCCCCTGTGACTTTTTTTATCGCAGCCATCGCTCCCATATGGTCATAATGCGCTTGTGTATTTAAGAGTATCCTGGTATCCGATAGCTTAAAGCCCAACGTTTCGATGCTTTTTTTAATCAAGGGGCCAGATGCAGCGAGTCCTGTGTTGATGAGTATGTTACCTTTGGGAGTTACAATAAGATAACAGGCCAAATCATAAGTTCCAACATAGTAAAGGTTACCCGCAATTCTAAATGGAGGATACGGTTTAGAATATTCAGGATGATCTTTAGTTGATGGCTCAACGACTTTTTGCCCCCATGCTGCGCAGCTAGCAAAAAATAAACAGATGAAGAATAATGACTGTTTCATAATGGGTTATTATTTCTGAATCAAAATTTCTAATGACCAGCATAAAGGTATATCTTTACCATTGTTATTAATAATGCTTAGTAATTGATTTTTAGCAATATTTAAAATTTTTAAAAATTTCATGGAAGATTACCTTAAGGCTTTGAATAAAGAAGACCTGTTAAAGCTATCGGCAAGAGTTATAAGTTTTGTGATTGATGAGATTGACGGCTGTAATCAGAAAGTTTTGGCAAAGGAATTGGATGTCTCGACAGCGACAATAAATGTCATGGCCAATGCCAATATAGATAACTGCACTGCCAGTGCCAGGTTTTTGCGTAAAACCCTGGATAAATTATTAATACGCTACAAGGTGGAAATAGACATTCCGACGAAACACCCGATCAGTCTCGAAAAACCGAAAGAAGACAAGACAAATGACAAGGAAGAATCATTTTTTACCCAATCTCACGGGAATAAGTGGAGAGTAATGATACATATCAATCAATGGGGAAAAGTAAAGGAACGAGTCGTGCTCAGATATTTAATAATTCACCCGAATGACGATGTGGATTTTTTAGTTGGATCCAATAAGCACGACGACTACAAAGGTTCGGTCAGGGTAACAATGGGAGGTAAACAGGCGGTATTCGAATTGGCAACAAAAAATAAGGCTGTTAAAGAAGTTTATATCCGGTTCGCAATCGGCAATTCCCTTGCAAGACCATCGTACATCGAGGGATTTTTAATTCATTCACATATCGACGACAATTCTATGTCAGGTTACACCGTTATTGCTCAAAATATATCTGGCACAACAGAGTCAATTACTCCACGGGAAATGCCTTTTTCTCAATTTAAAAAATACAATTCTGTGGTTGCCGATTTCTTCAGACTTAGAAGCACCGCGATCCATTGCCATTCGGGTATATTTAGCCTGGACGATTTAAAATTCGTTGTTGAAACAGAGAAAAAGCTGTGATAGTATATAATAGACCAACACTCCGTGGAGGGGGGGATAAAACAAAACAGGTAATTGAATTTACCTTCGCATCTATCCCGATCCGGTAAAGCTACTTTTTCATAAGCGATCAGCGCCTTGTATCTTCCTCGCAAACCCTTATCTTTACATTCCGCCTCCGGCGCAATGGTATGAAAAAGGGCTTGCTGCTGTTATGGGTTATAACTGTTCTTGGCGCTGCCGGATGTAAAAAAGATGCCGGCGTTGTTCCTGCCGGCGGCAATTACCTGCCTCTATCCGAAGGCAATACCTGGAAATATTCCTATGCTTCCGATGGCGGCACCACCGACACCCTTACCATCAAAATGACCGGCGGCACGACGCTTATCGGCGGAAAAACCTATTACAACGCGGCAAGCACCTATAAAAACGGTTCAACGTCCGGGTATTTTTATGTGGGGAACCATAATTACGCCACCCGCACGGTAGACGCTGCTTCAGGAAACTCGCTCGAGCTTGTGATGCTGAATGACACGGCCTCGGTTGGCTATAGCTGGATAACCGATCCCGGCAATAACGGGCAGATAGGCGGCGTAAAAGCCAGGACGGTGAATACCATTAAGGAAAAAAACATCAGCCGCATCATTAACGGTCATACTTTTAACAGGGTGATCCACACGCAGGTGCAACTGCAATACGATTTCGGTTCCGGTTTTGAAACTACCATCACTTACCAGTTTTACATGGCCGATGGCGTGGGGCTGATCGAAACCGACGCCAACACACTCGATACGCTGCACGAAACCGAAACGCTGTTCGGCTATACGGTAAAATAAAGGATACAGGGGCCAAATTACCTGCCGCTTTCCTATATTTAGCCCCTTAACTGTACTCTTAATAACCCCTCCGATGAAGAAATTACTTGTTGTACCCGTTTTGTTATGTGTATGTTTTTTACAGGCTCAAGCGCAAAACCTGTACATACCCCGCGATGTAAAAAAGGCTTATGAGAATCAAACCCGTTCCATGGACGGCAAACCCGGTAAAAATTACTGGCAAAATCACGGCCGTTACCTCATCAGCATAACCGTGACGCCGCCCGACAGGATCGTACGCGGGCACGAGGAGATCACCTATTTCAACAACAGCCCCGACACGCTGAAAATGCTCAACATGAAACTGATCATGAACATACACCGCGCCGGTGCCACCAGGTTCAGGAGCGCCGGGCTTGACTATATTACCGACGGCATGCAGGTGGATACCATATCCGTAGGCGGCGAAAAAAAGGATTGGAACAACGTTACCGCCCGAACCACTAACCAGTATGTGCGTTTATCGTCGCCGCTGATGCCACATGATTCGGTAAAGCTTGACATTGCCTGGCACTACGAACTGGCTACCGGCAGGGGGCGCGAGGGTGTGATAGACCCGACCACTTTTTACATCGCCTATTTTTACCCCCGCGTTTCGGTATACGACGATTACAACGGCTGGGACAGGCTGGAGTTTAACGACCGGCAGGAGTTTTACAACGATTTTAACGATTATACCCTTAAAGTTACCGTGCCCAAAAACTTTATCGTCTGGGCCACGGGTACGCTTCAAAATCCAAACCAGGTTTTACAGCCCGAATACGTGAAGCGGCTTGAACAGTCGATGACCACCGATTCGGTGGTGCATATCGTAACACCCGCGGATGTCGCCAAAAAAGACATCACCGCGCAAAATGCCATGAATACCTGGATATGGAAAGCCGGCGACATCAGCGATATGGCCGTGGGCGTCAGCGATCACTACGACTGGGATGCCGCCAGCACGCTGGTTGATGATGCCGCACATCGCCGCGCGAGCATGCAGGCCGCCTATGCCGACCGGTCAGCCGATTTTCACCAGGCGGTGAAGTTTGGCGTTCATGCCTTAAATTATTTTTCACACAACTGGCCGGGCGTACCCTATCCCTTCCCCAAGATGACCGCCTTCCAGGGTTTTGCGGATATGGAGTTCCCGATGATGGTGAACGACTCACACGACCCGGATATAGCCGATGCCGAGCTTTTGCAGGACCATGAAATGGCGCATACCTATTTCCCGTTTTACATGGGTATCAACGAAACCCGTTACGGTTACATGGACGAGGGCTGGGCCACCACATTCGAGCACTTTATCAATGCAACGGAAGTGGGGCAGAAACAGGCCGACGAGAACTATAAAAGATTCCGCATAGCGGCATGGATACACGACCCTTCGGAAATGGAAGATCTGCCCATCATCACCCCGACCAGTGAGCTGAAGGAAGGTTATGCTCATAATGCCTACGGCAAGCCTTCGCTGAGTTACCTGGCGCTGAAAGATCTGCTGGGCGATGCGCTGTTCAAAAAGGCCCTTCATACCTACATGGCCAACTGGCACGGCAAGCACCCTATTCCGTGGGATTATTTCAACTCCATCAATGCAGGCTCGGGCCGTAACCTCAACTGGTTCTTTAACAACTGGTTCTTCACCAATGGGTATATCGACCTGGCGGTGCAAAATGTAAGCCGTGTTAAAGGAGGTTACAAGGTCACGGTTAAAAATATCGGCGGCTATGCCGTACCTTTTGATGTGAAATGGACCTGCACCGACGGTACCACCGGCGCTGTACATCAAACCCCGGCCGTGTGGGAGCACAACCAGCAGCAGACAGTTATCGGTCTCAAAACCGGGAAAAGCATTAAATCGATAGTAATAGACGGCGGCATATTTATGGATGCCAACGAACGCAATAACAGCTGGACGGCAAAGTAGGGATTGCGGCTTAGGCCCAATCTTTACAATAGCCTTACAAGCGCTTCTGTAATTTTGTGCTTTATCGCATGATGAACACAAAACACATCCGCCTCAGCATACTCGATCAAAGCCCCATCCGCAAAGGCGTTACTGCCGGACAGGCCGTGCAGGAAACCGTCAGGCTGGCACAGCTTGCCGATAGCCTCGGCTATACCCGTTTTTGGGTGTCCGAGCACCATAATACCGGTGCGCTGGCGGGATCGACGCCCGAAGTGCTGCTGGCTTACCTGGGCAGCCAGACCCAAAATATCCGCATCGGGTCAGGCGGTGTGATGATGCCCAATCACAGTACGCTGAAGGTAGCCGAAAATTTCAGGATGCTCGAAGCGCTCTTTCCAGGTCGCGTCGACCTGGGCATGGGACGCGCACCGGGCACCGACCGGCTGACGGCATCGGTATTGAACCCCTCCAACCAGTTCAGTGAGCAGGAATTTGTCAACCAGCTTTACGACCTGGTCAACTATTTTCACGACCGCGGCGAACCCGGTACCCCGCAGTCAAAGATCAGGGCCATACCGCAGGTGCAAACCATACCCGCCATGTGGCTGTTAAGCTCGAGCGGCGAAAGCGGATTGTTCGCGGCGCATTTTGGGATGGGACTTTCGTTCGCGCATTTTATCAACCCCATCGGCGGTCCACAGGCCGTAGCTGCTTACCGGAGCCGTTTTAAACCGTCGGAAGATCAGGCCGAACCGGCTGCCAGCGTAGCTATTTTTGTTTTTTGTTCGGAGGATGAGGAAAAGATCAGGAAACACCAGGCATTGATGGATTTCCGGTTTAACCAATTCGAACAGGGTAAGGGCATAGTTCCGGTTGGCTTTGAGGATATCAGGGACGTAAGCTATACCGCCCACGAAACAGAGCGCATCATGCACAACCGGAAAAGAGTAATAACAGGTACTCCAAAAGAACTGAAGGAAAAGTTACTGAACCTGGCTGCTGATTACGATGTGGATGAGATCATCGCCGTTACCATAACCGAAGATTTCGGCGACCGGCTGGAATCGTATAAGTTACTGGCTGAGACGATGGGTTGAAACCCATCGTTACAAAAATTTGCCGGGCCGACGGCCCTGAAGCAAGTCAGAGGCAGCGCCTCGCCCATACTGTAACAACGGATTTTAATCCGTTGAAATTCGTAGCATGTTTTTTATATTCGTGTATGAGATACTTAAGCCCGATCAGTGCGTTTATAATACTTTTGGTTCAAAGTGCGTCAGCACAAAATATCAACATCCCCCAAACAAACTTTAACCCCCTCTTAGTAAAATATATCGAGTTAACTGACATCCCTAATCATGTTGGCGATACCGTTTGCGTTTATGGACATGTGCACGATTTTAAAACCTTGAAGAATTCAAATACGATCACAGTAATCATCGATTCCGCGTCAAACGGCAGGTTTGTTAATTTGGAATTATCATACTCATATCCTGAAGCCATACCCTACGTTATTAATGAATTGAAAAATAATATTATCATATATGGAGTGATAACGGGGAATCGAGATAGCCCTAAAATAGTAAGCCAGTTATTTTTGCCCGAGGACGGAACAGGATCGGAACTTGAGTTTTTCAGAATGATGCTTAATGCCCAGAGGCACAAAAACAGAAATCCCAAATCAAAAATTACCAATGTTGTTTTAACAGCGCCTTCTGGTAATTGAATATTGCTGCCTCGTATCAATATCAAATTGTTTGATAAGCTTTAGTAGCTTGTTTATCATGTTTTTACTTTTAATAACACGTATTCCAAAGAAATCTGCACATTTGCACATCTGTAATTTGCACATCCAAAAATGAGTGTTTCCGTATTAGCGCAGAACCTGAGGGGTTCTGAGATCATCAAGATCGCAGGCGAGATCAATGAGTTGAAAAGACAGGGACAGAATATCGCTAACTTAACCATCGGCGATTTTGATTCTGCTATTTACCCTATTCCCGAACCGCTGAGACAGGGTATTGTGGATGCCTATGCACACCATCAAACCAACTATCCGCCTGCCGACGGTATGCTCGATCTGCGTCAAAGCGTATCCGGTTTTCTCAAAAGTCGCTTCGGCCTGGATTATGCCTCAAACCAGATACTGATCTCGGGCGGCTCAAGACCGTTGATCTACTCTACTTACCTGGCGGTTGTCGATCCGGGCGATAAAGTGGTTTTCCCGACGCCGTCGTGGAACAACAATCATTATTGCGACCTGACCGGCGCCGAAGCTGTGATGATCCAGACCACACCGGAAAATAATTTTATGCCCACGGCTGCCGAAATAC
>DASZWG010000336.1:0-5993 GCA_035546675.1 Mucilaginibacter sp.
GGATTGACGTTCTGATTCGCAAATACGCCTGTGAGCAGCATGCCGACCATACCGCCTACGCCGTGACAGGGGAATACATCAAGTGTATCATCGATGGATGTGCGGGAGCGCCATTCCACCACCAGGTTGCTTACCACCGCCGAAATAATGCCGATAGCCAGCGAATGCGGAACGGACACATAACCTGCCGCCGGTGTTATAGCCACCAGGCCCACAACAGCGCCGATACAGGTACCCATCGCCGAAGGCTTTTTGCCGCGCAGCATATCGAAAAATATCCAAGTTAAACCAGCCGCAGCCGACGCCGTGGTACTCGTCGCCAAAGCGTTTACCGCCAGGTGATTGGCCCCGAATGCCGAGCCTGCATTAAAACCGAACCAGCCAAACCACAATAAACCCGTACCGATGATGACGTAAGTAACACGTGCGGGTGCATGATTAGCCTCGTAACGTCCTTTGAGATAAATGGCCGATGCCAAAGCAGCCCAGCCGGCCGACATGTGCACCACCGTTCCGCCAGCAAAATCGAGTACGCCGAGCTTATAAAGAATCCCATCAGGATGCCAGGTGGCATGTGCCAGCGGAGAAAATATAAAGATCGAAAACAGGCACAGGAATATGATATAACTATTGAAGCGTATTCTTTCGGCAAAAGCGCCGGTGATAAGTGCCGGCGTGATGATGGCAAATTTTAGCTGGTACATGGCAAAGAGCAGCAAAGGGATGGTGGGCGCCAGTTTCCAGGTTGCGTTTCCCAGCATACCCTTCATCATAAAATAGGTAGCGGGGTTTCCGATTATGCCGTGTATGCTATCGCCAAAGGCCAGGCTAAAACCAAATATGCCCCACATCACCGTAATGATGACCATACAGATCACGCTTTGGAGCATGGTCGAGATCACGTTCTTCTTATTCACCATCCCGCCGTAAAAAAATGCCAGTCCGGGCGTCATGATCAGCACCAGCGCTGTCGACATCAGCATCCAGGCTATGTCCCCCGAGTCAAACTTGGTGACGCCCTTATCGTGAAATTCAACGGAAGGGAAAATAAAGGTCAATACCAGGACAACTACAATGAGTAGGAAAGGAAAGTAACGCTTCATAATTTAGTTAAAATCGGTTTATTCTTTGCGGGCTGCAAATTACAATTTTTTCTAAAAAATGAATAGAAAATTTAAAATATACTAAGATAAGTGCTATTTTTTTAATAATTACAAATATCTGGTTATAATATCCGGGAAAAGGCCCAAACAAACGAGAAGAATTGAAATTATGGCAACTGAAACAAGCAGAAACCGGTTGGATGAAGCAAAACCCGTGGTCCGGTCCGTTTTGCGCAGGAAAAGGTTGAGCGGTATGCGGATATAATAAAAAAGTGAAACGATGGTGGTAACAGCGCCGGTTATCATGAGCAGCAGCAACCATACATCGTGGTTATGCGCATAAACCTGGTATGCCACCGAAAATGTGTAAAATTTGGCATAAAACCCTGCCGTGACGGGAAGCCCGGTAAGCGAGATCAGTATCACCACAAAACATACACCGGCCAGCGGATATCTGTAACCGAGGCCCCGGTATCCGTTCATATCCTCCGCGCCTGCTGTATCGGCAAAATAACTCGCCAGCATCCAGGCGCCCAGGTTAGCCAGCGAATAAGCCAGCAGGTAAAAACTAAGGGCCGATAATCCCTCCGGGGTAAATGTGACCAGCGCCATCATCGCAAAACCGGTGTGACCGATGCTGGAGTAAGCCAGCATTCGCTTTACGTTGCTTTGCATTACCGCTGCAAAATTTCCGGCTATCATAGTAATAATACCTATTACCGACAGGAACAGCCGGAAATTGAAAGCCGTCCACTTGGCAAAAAACATGAATGCGGTAAGAAAACTGATCACAAGACTGAAAGCGGCTATTTTGACAACCGTTGATAGAAACGCAGATACAGGTGACGGAGCTCCCTCATAAATATCGGGCACCCAAAAGTGAACCGGTACAAAAGACAATTTAAAACCAATGCCTGTGAAAAACAATATCAAGGCCAGCGAGACTGACACAGGGTTAGCCGCAAGCAGCCCCGGTAACAGGTTGCCGACATATAAGTTCAAAGTTCCCCCTAATCCGTAAAGCAATGATATACCATAGAGCATAATGGCTGAAGACGCCGCGCCGAAAAGCACATACTTCAGGCCCGCTTCGCTGCTCCATTTGTTTTCGGTGCGGTAAGCTACCATCAGGTACGAAGCAACAGATACCATCTCGACCGACAGGTAGATCATGAGCAGGTTACTGGCCATGGTCATTAAATGCAGGCCGAAAATAGCAGCTATGGATATGGAATACAGATCAGATAAACCTTTGGTATGTGAACTGAGTTTTCGGTCCCACTCAAAATTCAGCAGGAGCAATACAGCCAGCACATCGATCATCAGCTTAAATAAGAGTGCTGTACGGGTAAGCAGGAGCATTTGATTAAAAAGGAAATGTGCCCCTGTAAGCAGTAACTGAAATTGCTGCAGATCTTTATAGATCACTACTATCAAACCTGTACAGGCAATGACCCGGCAAAGCCAGCCGGAGCTTTTTCCGAAAAGAATATCTGTTACCAGCACCACCAGGAACAGCACCGACAGGTAGATCTCGGGCATAAAATAAGGGATGCCTCCGAATATTTCGTTTAGCTGACCGGGCAGAATTGGTAACAGATCTTGCATGCTTTATTGAACTATGACAGTTTGATTTTTAGGGTATTTTACCTGGTATTTCAATTCAACTTTCTTATCATCTTGGGGATTTAGCACAAAGTTCCATAAAACTTTGCCGGTCGTCTTATCCAGGCGCCCGTCTGATAATTCCTCAGTTTCAACTTCGATAGAAGAGTTTTGCGATACCGGAACCTGGTCTTCCACCAGCAAATTGACCGGTTGCTTTTTCCTGTTTTTCACCTCGATCTGCCAGTCGCGCGTTTCCTTTTTATTAGAGCCAAAGCCTTGTTTTTCTGTAAGATCTTTCAATGATGTCCGTGTAACGACAATATTTTTATCCGTTCCCAGTGAAAAACTCAAGGTGTCTGCGGTGGCGTCGGTATTGATCAGCGATTTCCCGATAAATGTTCCCTCGAAAAACAGGTTGGCCTCCCCCGAAAGAAAATTATACTTATTCCAGTCTGTCAATTTCGCGGTTAGGAATACATCTGTGCTCAGTTTCGGAACAACCGCGTATTCATACATCGCATCCAGGTTCAGTTGGTTAATGTCCACTGTATATTGCTTACCGTCGCTTGGGATGGAATACGGGTTCGTAATATCAAACTCTACGTTGGTTTGATTTTCAACCCTGTCTACACCGACCGGGATCGTATTCTTCTCATCCAAGCTTGAATTTCCGCGTATATTGACAGTGTAACTACTTCCGGGAGATCCGTTATCCATATTAATGGTCGAAACTGCACCGGTAGCGTCCCTTCTTCTTTGTGATGTATACCCTGTTACCACAACCTCATTCAATGCACTGGCGGCGGGAGTCAAGCTGAAATCGATCATATCTGAATTGATCGGCAAAGTCTGGGTTGTATAACCGATAAATGATACAACCAATTGCTGAGCATTATTGGGTAATTGAAGCGAATAATTGCCGTTCACGTCAGTAACAGTCCCGATAGATGTGCCTTTTATTTTAACCGTTGCACCGGGAATGGGCTGCCTGTCGTCAGCGCCGGTCACCTTACCGTTTACCCGTGTAAGCGCGCCTTCCGAAGAGCGGTAATACATGCCAAAATTCAAATAGTAGGGATCCAGGTCAGGTTTGCTGCCGCTTATGGCCGGGTTACCCGTTGAAAGCACCAGTTTAACATTCTTCCAGTCCTCGCCGCTTTGCTGCGATACATTGGCTTTATAGAAAATGCTCAAAGGACTGTTCACATCTTTCGCCCTGACATCATAAGTCGGGAACCAGCTTGCATTATGCACTACATAGCTTAACGTAAACTCCGTCTGAACAGGAATTTTGGATGAAACCATCACCAATATATTGCTGGTAGCTTTACTGCTCCCTTTGGTGATATCCGCTATCTGCAGGTCATATTTCTTTAATTCTTCCTGCAGCATGGCTACCTGGTCGCTAAGCTCCTGCTCCTTCTTCTTTATTTCCGTTAGCTGCTCAGTCTGGAAATCCATAGCCTGCTTTAATTTTGTTATATCCAGGTTAGCATTCTGCCCGCTGACTACCTGGTTTTTCTTCAGCATAATGGCTTCTTCCTCATAGATCGAAATCAGGCTGTTTTGCATGTCAATTTTTTGCCGTATCGCCTTTTGCTGTGCTTTAAGATCGTCCACACTTTTTTGCCGGGCTTGCTCTTCGAGGTAATTCATTTCGTGCTTTACCGAAAGTATGGTAAATTCCCCATTGGCGTGCACCTGTATGCTTTGCACGTCGATGTCGGGTGAAATACCCCCGAATGTCAAAACCGAAGCGCCCGCATTTACATTTACCATTGCTGTCCGTGTTACCTGTGCACCGTTCAAAAAAACAACTACTTTCTGAACTTTTGAATCGATCTTTTGATCGTCCGCTCTTGAGACCGTAGCTATCCATAAAAAGGCTGCGGCTGCTAATAATGTCCTGGTCATGATTTTTGAGTTTAAGTAATTCAATATGATCTGCGCACTTAGGCGTTTCAATCAGGATGCATTACTTACCGCATTTCCACAAATAGCACTCAAAAACTCATGTTTTATTTAAAAAATGTATCAAACCCAAAACCGAATCATTGATCTTGCCGAATACCAGCGATGGCATAATACCCAGGCTCAGGGTCAGCACGGTTAGTACCAATAATGCGGTTGTTTCCCTTAAATTCAGATCGGTCAATGCCGTCTTCCAGATATCTCCTCCTTTCAGCGACAACTGGCCGAAGAACATTCTTTGCAAGGTCCATAAAAAGTACGCGGCGCTCAGCAGGATACCAGCCGATCCGCAAATAGCCATCCAGTAGGGCAGGACACCCCCTACCGACGATGATTTGAAAGCCCCGAACAAGGAGAAGGCCTCGCCCATAAAAGCTGAAAAACCCGGCAAGCCAAGCGAAGCAAAAAATGCGATCATAATAAAGGCCGTGTATTTCGGCATCAGCGAGCCCAGGCCACGGAAATTGTAAATGTCGCGGTCATGCACACGATTGTATACCACACCGACGAGGAAGAACAGCATGGCTGATAAGAATCCATGACTCACCATCTGCATGATCGCCCCGCTGATACCTTCGGCCGTTTGCGATGCGACGGCCAGCAAGACAAAACCCATGTGCGACACGGACGAATAGGCAATGAGCCGTTTAAGATCGCGCTGAGCCAGGGCATTCAATCCGCCGTACAGGATCGATATCACGCCGAGCAATCCAAGCCAATAGGCCCCGGATGAAACGATCTCGGGGAAAATACCCAGGCAAATACGGATAATACCATACCCGCCAACTTTGAGCAGGACGCCCGCAAGGATGATAGAGACCGGGGTTGGCGCTTCCACGTGCGCATCGGGCAGCCAGGTATGCAGCGGCACCACCGGCACCTTGATGGCGAAGGCAATAAAGATAACCACAAAACCCACCGTTCGGGCGGGCATGCCCAGTATGGTACGGTGAGCAAGTACCGAAAACACCGAGCCCGGTTCGTAATTCGACGGGTTCATCATCTGCACGATGTTGAAAGTGTGATTGCCGGTAACCGGATCTTTTACCGACAGGTACAGACCCACCATCACCAGCAGCATGAACACGGAGCCGAACAGGGTATACAGGAAGAACTTGATGGCCGCGTATTCGCGCCGTGCACCGCCCCACATACCGATGAGGAAATAAAGAGGCAGCAACATCAGCTCATAGAATATATAGAACAGGAAGAAATCCAGTGCACAGAACACACCGATGACAGCGGTGTTCAACAACAGGAATAAACTGAAAAAGCCTTTCAGGTTACTTTGTATTTCCCATGAAGCCAGGG
>DASZWG010000337.1:0-5535 GCA_035546675.1 Mucilaginibacter sp.
TCGGTCTCAGCATGTACGACAGGAAACGCCCGTCCTTTGCGATGCCGGTGCGCAGCAGGTATTTGAGTTCCGCGTCGGTATAATGCGGCGGTATGCCATGACTCTCCGATCTTGTCAGGTTGGCCGAGTATACTTTGCCCAGTATAGGAGGTACTTCGTGCATGCGCATGCCGATGAATTTACCCGCATCCTTGTTGTAGTGGCACTGACCGCAGATGTTATAGGCCATGATCCTGCCATGCTCGAGTGCATCCGGAGTAATTACCGCCCTGAAGGCGACCTTTGCGGTTTCATAATGCGTGCGGCATGCAGCGATAGCGATCACCGCTAAGGTGCAGCCTGCTACGGCCAGCCCTTTAAAGTTTCGCATAGCTTAAAATTAAAAAAAATGAGTGTACTATACAATACACTCATTTACAAGGAAATGTTTTTGGTTTACCCGGTTACTTATTCAGTATCGGTTTCCCGTTGTAGGTGGCCGATTTCAGGATATTTTCAGCTACAGAAACCGCCGAAGATGACAGCGGCGCATAATTGAGCGGTTTGCAATATTTCTGACCGTCGTGGATAACCCACCAGAACAGGTTCAGCAGATCGGTAGCGTGCTGCAGCGAGCGGCCGCCGTAATTCTGTTCCTTGTACAGCAGGCCCCAGGTAAAGCTGCTGATCGGGTAACCGTCAGCATTTGAAGTATTGGTAAGCGACACTTTGGCGTCATCGGGCAGTTTTACGTTGCTGGCCGATGTGATCGAAGTGAGTTCGGGTTTGATGAACCTGCCCGATGCGTTTTGCACCTGTGCTACAGGCATATTATTCTGAATGGCATAAGCCAGCTCTACGTAACCGATGGCGCCGGGTGTTTGTTTCACAAGGCCCGAAACGCCTTCGTTACCTTTGCCGCCAATTCCGGTTGGCCATTTAACGGCCGTACCTTTGCCCACTTTTGTTGCCCATTCGGTGCTCACTTTTGACAGGTAATCCGTCCATATAAATGAAGTGCCGCTGCCGTCCGAGCGGTGAACGACAAATATATCCAGGCCGGGAAGCTGAACGTCTTTGTTGATGGCGACAATAGCCGGGTTGTTCCATTTGGTGATCTTACCGAGATAGATATCGGCCAAAACACCCGGCGTCATTTTAAGCGATGCGCTTACTCCGGGGATGTTATAGGTGATCACGTCGGCGCCCGATGCGATAGGGATATGCAATACCGGTACGCCGATCTTTTGCGCTTGTTCGTTGTTCAGGGGGGCATCCGATCCGCCGAAATCGACGGTTTTGTTGGTTAGCTGCAATATGCCGCCGCCCGAACCGATGGACTGGTAGTTGATCTCCAGGTTGTTGGCAGGACCGTACTCCGAAAACATTTTGGAGAACAGAGGATACACAAATGTGCTTCCCGCGCCTATCAGGGTAGCCGAAGACGAAGTGCCCGGCGAACCGTTCGCCGTGCTGTCGCTGCCATTTTTACTGTTGTTCCCGCCGCATCCGCTGATAAAGAGTGCGGATACAGCCAGCATAACGCCGGTTGCCAGCGATCTCGATAAGTTTTTCATGATGATAAAATGTTGATATATGGTCAAAATTAGCTATATGATCTAAGCCGGGTACAAATTACCGACATTTAATGTTAAGTTATTGTTAAATTAATACTATGTTGATCTTTTCATAACATATACTGAAGACAGTTCCTCATCTTACCGTTTTGTTTATTTTTTCCTAATTTCAGCAAGCCAAACCTTTGCCGTTATAAACCATCAATTGTAAGCCATGAAGAAAAATCAGGGTAGGAGGGATTTTATAAAAAACGTAGGCCTGGGAGGAACAATGGCCTTTATCCCGCTGAATGTGCTAAAGATCAGCGGAGATGAACCGGAGACACAACCCGCTGCACCTCAATACAGGCCGAATCCATCCGAAAAACGCGCATATCATACCCCTTACACCGGTGAGTTCCTGAACCGTATCGCTTTCCCGGTTGGCGGACTGGGTGCGGGTATGTTTTGCATCGAGGGTACCGGGGCCATATCGCATGTGTCTGTTCGTAACCAGCCCGATATCTTTAACGATCCGGGCATCTTCGCCGCGATCTCGGTCAGGAACAAGGCTTACGGTGCCAAAGTGCTGGAAGGGCCTGTACCCGACTGGAAAAAATTCGGTCTGCGCGATGCGGGGAACGGTCTTGGCGGCTGGACCACCGGTTTGCCGCATTTTCATTCGGCAAGTTTCAGAACGAAATTCCCCTTTTGCCATATCGGGCTAAAGGATAAGGATCTGCCGCTGTCGGTTGAACTGACAGGCTGGAGCCCGTTTATCCCGGCCGATGAAGATAACTCGGGATTGCCTGCCGGGGCTGTAGAGTACCGGTTTACCAATACCGGCTCCGAAAGCATCGATGCGGTATTTTCATTCAACACGCATAATTTTTTGAGGATCGATAACGGTAAAAACGCTATTTCTTCTATGCAAGGTGGTTTTATTCTGAGCGAGGCAGGAACCAAAGAAAAACCGTACCCGACAGACTTCGCCGTTTTTACAGATGAGGATGACGTTTCGGTCGATCATTGCTGGTTCAGGGGCGGCTGGTGGGACCCGATGACCATGGCCTGGAACGCTGTGAAAGACGGCGACGTTAAAAGCAACCCTCCGGTACCGCAGGATGCACCCGGAGCCAGCCTGTACGTTCCGTTCAGCCTGAAACCCGGCGGTCAAAAAACGATCAGGGTGATGATGGCCTGGTACACGCCCGATTCAGAGATCACCTACGGTAAGATGGGTACCCGGAAGGAAAACTGCAGCCCTGCGGATGGCTGCTGCAATACCCCGGCCGATCTTGACCTGGACAAATACGATAAAGGCTTTACCGGCAGATACTACAAACCCTGGTACAGCAGCCGTTTCGGCAGTATTACGGAAGTTGCTGAATATTGGAAGCGGCATTATGACGACCTGAGAAAAAAGTCGGCCCTGTTCAGCAAAGCATTTTACAACACTACATTGCCGCCCGAAGTAACCGAAGCGGTAGCCGCGAACCTGACGATCCTGAAATCGCCGACGGTGATGCGACAATACGACGGCCGCCTGTGGAGTTTTGAGGGCTGCGGCGACTCATGGGGCTGCTGTCATGGCTCGTGCACGCATGTGTGGACCTATGCACAGGCCGTACCGCACCTGTTCCCTGCGCTGGAGAGGAGCCTGCGGCATACCGAATTTTGCGAGGACCAGGATGAGAGCGGTCACCAGAATTTCAGGGCGAACCTGCCTATCGAACCAACCACGCACGATTTTCATGCGGCGGCCGACGGCCAGTTGGGCGGCATCATGAAGGTATACCGCGAATGGCGCATCAGCGGGGATAACAACTGGGCCAAAAAAATGTACCCGATGGTGAAGGTGAGCATGGATTATTGCATCCGTACCTGGGATCCGCGCCACAAGGGTGTGATCGAAGAGCCGCATCATAATACGTATGATATCGAGTTTTGGGGACCCGACGGCATGCATACCAGCTTTTACATCGGCGCATTGAACGCGATAAGCGCTATGGGCGAATCGCTGGGAAATGATATGTCCCTTTACCGCGACCTGGCGGCTAAAGGCAAAGTTATGCTGGAAGGCGAGCTGTACGACGGCGAATATTTTATCCAGAAAATAACCGTATCGGGTCTGAATGCCAAAAACCCGGCTACCGAGCTATCCTACGGCGGCGATTACTCGGCCGAGGCCAAAGCCCTGCTCGAAAAAGAGGGCCCCAAATACCAGTATGGTAAGGGGTGCCTTTCGGACGGGATACTGGGCGCATGGATAGGGCGGATGTGCATGGTGCCCGAAACCATCGATCCCGAAAAAATAAAGAGCCATGTGCTGGCCGTTCATCGCTATAATTTCAAAAAGGACCTGAGCGAGCATGCCAACCCGCAGCGTCCGTCGTACGCCCTGGGTAACGAAGCCGGGTTGCTTTTATGCACCTGGCCGAAAGGAGGGAAGCTTTCGCTGCCTTTTGTTTACAGCGACGAGGTATGGACGGGTATCGAGCACCAGATAGCCTCGCACCTGATGCTGACCGGCAGTGTACAGCAGGGGCTGGACATTGTGCGCGCCTCGCGCGACCGCTACGACGGCCGCATTCGCAACCCCTTTAACGAGTATGAATGCGGCAACTGGTATGCCCGCGCTATGTCGAGCTACGGTTATTTGCAGGCGCTTACCGGTGTGCGGTACGACGCGGTGACCAAAACGCTGTACGTGGATTCAAAAGTGGGCGATTTTACCGTTTTCCTGAGCACGGAAACCGGGTTCGGCAATGTAAGCCTTAAAAACGGCCATGTAAAAGTGGATGTTGTGCACGGCTCGATACCCGTCAGCCGGATCATGACAGGCGCCGCATGATGGCTCCGCCGGGCGCGGAAGCCGCCTGTTATCCCTCTGCATCTTATCTGCCGAAGGCGGCTCCGCAAGCGGTATTAATCAGGGTCTGATCTCGATTTCTTTCTCCGCTGTGTGCGGGGACCGTCCGTCTTCCCTCTGCATCTTATCTTGTGCCCGGACGGTCCCACACGCGGAACTTTACTTTATCGGGGTTTAATCAATCATTTCAAATCTTGTCCGCTGTTTGCAGAAGCCGCCTCATATCCCTCTGCATCTCATCTGCCGAAGGCGGCCCCGCAAGCGGAAACTAAACTAATTGGATAAGTACCAGGCTGCAGGGCTTGCCATCTTCCCGTTAACCATGTCAGCTGTCACAATACCGCACTCGCCCATAAACCTGGCCTGGTAAGTAATAAAATATTTGTATTCGAACCCCGGGAGTTTCGACCCCGGGAAGGTTATGCTCCACAAAAACTTGTCGGTGAAAGGCTTCTTCGTATACTCCCCGATATGCTCGATCAGGTACGGCAGGCAGTTGATCTGCAAGGTACTCACGTCGACAGCGGCGGGGAGATTTTCAGGATGCTTTTTGAAATAGGATGCCAGTTCTGCACTCAGAGCTATCATCAGGCCACCTTCATTTTTCATGATCTTCATTACTTTTTACAGGTAGTTTAACGCTGAAAGTGCAGGGCGGGTTAGTACCTTAAATGAGGCATTTTGGTTATTGGTCATTGGGCATTTGTCATTTGTCATTGT
Source organism: Mucilaginibacter sp. (assembly GCA_035546675.1). Lineage (GTDB taxonomy): Bacteria > Bacteroidota > Bacteroidia > Sphingobacteriales > Sphingobacteriaceae > Mucilaginibacter. Next base: position 5,128 of record DASZWG010000337.1, read on the forward strand.
GCCGGCTTGTGATGCCTGGTGACCAATGACCAATGCCTTAAACTGTTCCCGCCGTCATTCCCGTCCCATAGTTTTGTAAAAAATCTCCCTTAAATATTTTTTATTTTATAACTTGCTGATATCAAGCTTATCCAAACCATTTATGATGAATCCTAACAAAGCACTATGGGAAAAAGGCGATTTTACAAGGATTGCCGATACGATGCGCCAGGGCGGTGAAGCGCTGGTAGCCAAACTGGGTATTACACCGGGCATGCGCGTGCTCGAACTGGGCGGCGGCGACGGAACCACCGCCATACCCGAAGCCAGGCTCGGGGCCGATGTGTTATGCGTCGATATTGCCCGGAACCTGGTAGAAGCCGGCAACCGCCGCGCACAAGCCGAAGGACTAACCAATATTGCCTTTCG
>DASZWG010000338.1:0-4599 GCA_035546675.1 Mucilaginibacter sp.
ATAAGGCTACAGTATATAACGACAGCGGCCTGAAACCCGGGAAAGCAATGTATTTGGTACATTCAACAATGTACCGATAGAAGGTAAACCGTCGTAAAAAGCGGTGAAGCCATTTCATGTAAATCAAATTTACTGAAAAAACGGCTTCAGCTTATCAATAAAATCTTTCGGAGGCTGACACGGTCGGCTGGTTTCCATGTTGACAAATACCAATAAGGTTTCGCCGATATTAATTAATTCATTATCAGGATTATATAATTCGTACCTAAAATGAATTTTTATCCCCGGTAATTTTTCCATGATCACTTTGACACTGATCTCCTCGTCGTATAAAGCAGGTTTAATGTATTTGCACTTCATTTCAAGCACCGGCATCATAATGCCCGACTCTTCCATGGCTCGGTAGGTCATGCCCAGGCTGCGCAGCATTTCTACACGCCCCACTTCGTAAAACTCGGCATAATTGCCATAATACATATAGCCCATCTGGTCGGTCTCGCCGTACCGTACGCGTAATTTGGTAGTGTACTCAAACATTACTTTTTGATGTTTCTTTCGTTGAGCGCTTCCTGGTATTTATGTGCATTCACCAGGTGATCGGTCATATTGGTGGCAAATGCATGATAGCCCGAAAAATCGGCCTTGGCGCACATGTAAAGATAATCGTTCTTCTGGTAGTTGAGTACAGCATTGATGGCATTCACCGATGGCATCATAATAGGCCCGGGGGGCAAACCTGTATTAATATAAGTATTATAGGGCGAATTGATAGATAAGTATTTCTTCAGTACGCGCCTGATGGTGAAATCCTGCTCGGCAAAGATGATCGTCGGATCCGACTCCAGTTTCATCCCTTTCTTCAGCCTGTTCAGGTACAAACCGGCTATGGTCGGCATTTCATCATCATGCAAGGCCTCGGCATCTACGATGGAAGCCAGTACCGATACCTGCACCGGGGTAAGGTTGATCGCTGCGGCCTGCTGTTTTCGTTCAGGAGTCCAGAACTTTTCGTAATTGGCGTACATCCTTTTAAAAAACTTCTCTGGAGAAGTATTCCAGTACACCTGGTAGGTGTTTGGGATGAACATAGCGTAGACATTCTCTGTGGTAAATCCGTATTGGGAAACAAACCCGGTCGAATCGAGCAAATGAATAATAGAAGCCGAGTCTGGCTCCAGCTTTTTGGAAATGAAGCCGGCAAAGTCGGTCTTTTGCCTCAGGTTGTGAAAAGACAGCTCTACCGGCTCCTGCGCACCCGATGCCAGCATGTTGATCAGTCTGCGGTTGGTCATCCCGTTGTGCAGGCGATATCGTCCGGGTTTTACCCGGTGTATGTAATTCATGTTATGAGCCGCCCAATCGAACGTAGCCGTATCCTTTACGATCTGCTCATCCCTGATCGTTTTATAAACGTCGGCGTAGGTAGCGCTGGTGTGGATATACAGATATTCCTGATTACCAGTCACGTTCGGGCTAAAGAATTTCAGGTAATAGAACAGAGCGGTAAATCCAAGCGACAGGATGATGATAACCACCAGCGCTATGATGAATTTTTTGAACCTGCCCGGTGACGAGGCTTTTTCACGTGCCATATATTTCTTCTGATGTTATTGATGCTGAAGTTTTTGTAAGCCTTTGAGGCCGCCCTTTAAATTCCTGGCATTATTAAAACCATGCTCCCCAAGAATATGTTTTGCGGTAGCGCTTCTTAGTCCTGCGCTGCAAATAACGATGATCTCGTCGCTTTTATTCCATGGCAGGGTATTTATTCTTTCGTTTAATGATTTAAGGGGGATGTTGATACCGCCAATATTATAGGTGTAATATTCGATCCGCTCACGTACATCGAGCAGGTTTAGGTTATCCGTATTTTTTAACCTTGTCAGCATTTCGCCCGCACTGATATCGCTCATGGTGTTTTCCTGCCCTGCGTAACTGTAAGGTTTACCTTTGTTCCGATCGGAACCTTAGTAGCCGAATCCGTCCGCATAGGCATTTGAGCAACCACGACCAGGTTGGTCGAATCGGTTATCGCCCCTTCATAGGTGATCAGGCCAGCAGCCAACCCGGCGCCCCTTAATGCGAATCTTGCAGCATCCAGGTCCTGACCAGTCAGATCGGGTATATCCACCTCGGCAGCGCCGGCGCCATCGCCAAGCACAAGGTCGACTGTCGAGCCTTTGGGAATTTTGTCCCCTGTTTTTATCACCTCACCCGCAAAATGCACTTCGAGCACATGATCGCGGGCTATATCAGGCCTGTAAGTCGTGTCGCCGACTTTTAGCCCATAATTGGACAGGGTAGCCTCCGCCGAAATAAGCGGCTGATCGATGATATCGGGCAAAGAAACGATCGGCGCCTGGTTCTTCACAATTTTCAGGTAGATCATCCGGTTTACCTTAACGTCGGTGCCTTCGTCGGGATCCTGCTCGATAACGGTACCTGCCGCCTGGTTAAGCACATACACCGAGTCGACGCTTACCCCGAAACCCTGGTCTTTCAGCAAGGCCATAGCCTTATCGATAGGCATACCGGTAACTTTGGGCACAGGTATGCTCGATCCGTGGCGGGTATAAAAACGAAGGCTGTAAAAAGCGATCAAAACGATAACAATAACCGAACTGATAGCCAGAATAATAGTTCTGCGGAAGTCTTTAGTTTTTAAATAAGACCAAAATTTACTCATTGATCTGCGGATATTCAGATACCAAACATAGGGGATTTATTCCGAATTCCGAATTTTGGTTTCGGATTTAGGATACTTTATCTTTAATTTCGATCCCGGTAATTACCGGGACAAAACCCGGTATCCGAAATCAGATTATGCCCGCAAAAAACATAGCCCTGTTAGCCGGCGGCTTTACCGGCGAGTACGAAGTATCCCTCAGCAGCGCACAAAACATTAAGGCCAGCCTCGACCCTTCGAACTATAAGGTGTACACCATTTTCATTAACCGGGATAGCTGGTTTTACGAATCAGGCGGGGAGAAAACCGAAGTGGATAAGAACGACTTCAGCATTACGCTGAAAGGGGAGAAGATCAGGTTTGCCTTCGCCTTCATCACCATACACGGTACGCCCGGCGAAGACGGTAAACTGCAGGGCTACTTAGACATGCTGGGCATACCTTATAATACCTGCGACGCTACCACATCGGCCATTACCATGAACAAAGCTTACACCAAGGCTATTGTACATGGCATACACGGCTTGCATGCCGCGCGTTCGATGCAGCTTTTCAGGAACGACATGCACGATGTTACCGGTATTGCCGCAGTGTTGAAATTCCCCTTATTCATCAAGCCCAACAACGGCGGCAGCAGCGTGGGGATGAGCAAGGTGCACAGCGTTGCCGCCTTGCCCGAAGCACTGGAAAAGGCTTTTCATGAGGACGACCAGGTATTGGTGGAAGAGTTCATCCAGGGCCGCGAGTTCAGCATTGGTGTGGCGCGGCTGAAGGGTCATATCCGGGTACTGCCCGCAACCGAGATCATCAGCTCGAAGGAGTTCTTCGATTACGAGGCCAAGTACACGCCGGGGGTGTCGAAGGAGATCACACCGGGCAACCTGACCGCTGAGCAGAATGAAAGGATAGCCGGAATTGTGACCGAGGTATACCTGCGCCTGAACTGCAAGGGTATGGTGCGCATCGACTTCATCATGCAGGAAAACACGGACGACTTCTACTTCATCGAGATCAATACCACACCCGGCCAGTCGGCCAACAGCCTGGTACCGCAGCAGGTGAGGGCCGCGGGGATGAACCTGGGCGAATTTTACGGGGAACTGATCGAAGGGGCGATGTGAGGTACACGCCGGGACACTAACCATTCACGCTCGCGTGTCTTTACCCCATATTGCGATATAAAACGGCCTGGTATTTAGCATTATAACCGTTACACTAAGGCTCAAAACTTGAGAGGTTTATTCATTTCGCCATTTTTTGACATTCAAAGTGCTGCAATACAGACAATTAAGTAACAGCAGGCGTTTACACAAAAAAGAGGGTTTTAAGCAGATAAATTCACTAATTTGCACTTTCAGAACACTTTTGAGCACTTCTGCGCACTTTCCGGCAATTTAAATTGCATAAAACCGGCTTCGTGTACCGGGATTCTTTAGACATTTTCCGCCTGCCGGTCTAAGTTCCATACAATTAGTTGGTGCCGGGCAGAGTTTAGTTGGCGGTTATTTTAACCACGATCTTTGGGTTTTTTTTTAGCAAGTGGACACCACGAATTACCCGCCTGTCGCAGGCCGGCGCTGAACGTTTCAACAAAGCAACTTGAACGTTTCAACAAAGCGCCGGCGGCTAATACAACCGACCTTTGTCTTATCAAAACAATAAAATACATGACAAAAATTTGGTTTATAACAGGAAGTTCCCGCGGATTGGGAAGGAGCCTGGCAGAAGCAGTATTAGCCCATGGCGACAAGGTAGCCGCCACGGCGCGTAACCCCGAACAGTTAAAAGATCTGGTTGAAAAATACCCCGGCCAGGTACTTCCGTTAAAACTGGATGTAACCAGCCAGGAGCAGATCATCACCGCTGTTGGTGAGACCATTAAAAAATTCGGAAGGATAGATGTATTAGTAAAT
>DASZWG010000339.1:0-6984 GCA_035546675.1 Mucilaginibacter sp.
AAACCGCCGGGATAATGGTCAGCGTAATCAGCAGAACTTACAACCACCCGTTAATCCTAATCCGCACCCCAATAACCAGCAACGGAACCCGGATCAAAATCGCCGGGATAATGGTCAGCGAAACCAGCAGAATTCACAGCCTCCGGTTAACCCGAACCCGCAACCCAATAACCAGCAGCAGAATCGCAGGCCCGAAATGAATCCTGCTATGCGGCCCAATCTGAAACCGGTACATAAGGAACAACCAGGACAAAAAAAGAAACCGGACACAGCAAAACGGGGAAGAAATCCTAAAAATCAGTAATAGCTAACAGACAGGCATTAAGGCTCACTTACCTGAAGGAAGTTGATTTATTATTACCTGATTATTAACACTTTCCGTAGAAATATTTTCATTTTATTTATAAAAAAATGGAACCCGGCAGCCGCTTTTCCGTATAAAGGCACTATATGGTTTAGTTGTTTATTTAGGTGTTAAGTTAAATTCAATAAATCCCCTGCTTGCAGGGGTTTTTTAATATTAGGAAGATTAACTGTAGCAATACTTTTTTAATAACCTGTAAAAAAATAATTGTATCAATTAAACCTTTAAATCAGACAGTTGTCTTACGAACATTGCAAACTCATAAACCCCCTTTAAAAATGAAAACATTCAAACTATCTTTGATCGGATTGGTGCTTTTAGGAGCGATCTCTTGTAAAAAAACTGATAATTCAGCCAACGTCACCATTACAAGCGACCAGGCTGCTGATATGGCCGCAAGTTCATTATCAGAAAATTCGTACGGCTTAACATCAATGACTGATGATATTGCCTCTAATGCCCAGGCTGTCACTTCGACCGGGAACAGCTCACAAACCGTCAACTCAGTTGGCACCAGCTCTGTACACCAGGAGTGCGGCACAACCCTTACCGACAGTGCCTCAAACTCCGGTTCAAGCTCTTCAGTTACTTTTGACTATTTTGTAAAGTATACCCACACCCTGAACTGTAATGTAAACAACGAGCCTGACAACCTCATTAATACTTTGAATTATCATGGCGATTTCGATGGCCCGCGTATTACTACTACTGTAACCGGCAGCGCGAACGCTAAAATTGCAGGTTTAACTGCCCAGGCAACAAACTTTGTGATCAATGGTGAATATACTCGCGCAGGTTCGTATGTTTCAAAAGTTGGCAATAAGGCTTCGGGCAACAGCAATGTGGATATCACGGTTACCAATTTATTGCTGAGCAAACCCGGAAGGAAGATCCTGAGCGGTACCGGTACATTTACCATCACCGGAACTTCGCCCAAAGGCTCGTTCAGTTTTGCAGGTAATATCGTATTTAACGGCGACGGAACTGCTACACTGACAGTTACAGGCGGTTCGTCTTACGTGATCAACCTGGCTAACGGCATATACGACAAACACTAATCAGCAAGAGACTAAAAGCACGATCAAAGAAATGCAAACCGGGTGTTCAGTTTCACCCGGTTTTTTTATTGACCGCCCATCCAGGAATCAGTAGAGTTTAGGGCCATATTTCACATTGTTTTAATAAAAACATAAAGCTGTTCAATAATAGTCGCCGGAATAAGTGTAAATTTTACAATATTTGTTTCCCCTTTAGACACTTATATCCTGAAAATGAAGAAAGACCTTTACGCTGAATTCAGAAATGTATATAATAAAGATGCCGAAAATGCTTTTTTTTCGCCCGGCAGGGTAAATCTTATCGGCGAACATATTGATTATAACGGAGGATTGGTTATGCCCTGTGCCATCACTTTCGGCACCTATGTTCTTGCCTCGGCAAATGACGATAATATGTTCCGTTTCAGGAGCCTCAATTTCAAAGAGCAATTGGATATACCGCTGCAGGATGGCTATCAGAAAACAGGTAAAGGCTGGTTCGACTATCCGCTCGGCATTATCGATTATTTTTTGACTGAACATAACCCCTTACAGGGTCTTGACCTCCTTTATTACGGTGATATTCCGATTAGTTCAGGTTTATCTTCATCCGCATCCATTGAGGTAGCCACCGCTTACATGCTTAATGAATTATTTGGCTGTGGTTATTCAAAACTCGAACTGGTACAGTTATCCAAAGAGGTTGAAAATGTGTTTATTGGGGTCAATTGCGGCATCATGGACCAGTTTGCGGTAGCTTTCGGCGAAAAGGATAAGGCGCTGATGCTGAATTGTGATTCGCTGGAATACAAAGCGGTCGACGCTAACCTGGGAGACCATGTACTGGCAATTATCAACACCAACAAACCCCGTAACTTGGCCGAATCCAAATATAACGAACGGGTACAGGAGTGCCAGGCCGCTTTAAAAGCTTTACAGCAAAAGCTCGACATACAAAACCTATGTGATATTGACGCAGGCACCTTCAGGCAATATCGCCACCTCATAACCGATGAGATTATTCTGAAACGCGCAACACATGTGATTGAAGAGAATGACCGCGTGAAGCTGGCAGCTGTAGCCCTAGAAAATGGCAACCTGGATGAATTCGGCAAACTCATGTATGCTTCGCACGATTCGCTGAAGAATTTGTACGAAGTAAGCGGCAAAGAACTGGATGCTATTGTTGAATACAGCAAAACCAATCCTGATGTTGCCGGTGCACGTATGACCGGCGCCGGTTTTGGCGGTTGTGCCATAGCGCTGATAAAGCAAAATAGCTTCGGCACGTTCCGGGATGGCGTCGCTGAATATTATACCGCCAAAATGGGCTATTCGCCGTCAGTCTACCGTTCTTCTATCGGAGATGGTGTAGGTCTGCTAAAAGAGACTGTGGATAATTAATGTAAATTCCCCCTTCAGGGGGCAAGGGGGTATGCGCAAACTCAAACTCGACGAACTTAACCGTGCATCGGTTTCCGAATTTAAGCGACAGGAAAAGCTGCCCATAACGGTTGTGCTCGATAATGTGCGCAGCATGCACAACGTAGGTTCTGTATTCCGCACCTGCGACGGCTTTGCAGTCGAAAAAATATACCTGTGCGGCATAACCGGACAGCCACCCCATCGCGAGATCGAGAAAACGGCGCTCGGCGCTACACAATCCATCGACTGGATTTATTATGCTGATCCCACACAGGCAATAAGAGAGCTTCGCGATAAAGGCTACACTATTATCGCCATCGAGCAGGCTGAAAAAAGCATTATGCTGAACGAATTTTCAGTCGAAAATGACAAAAAATACGCACTGATCTTCGGTAACGAGGTGAACGGTGTCAGTGACGAAGTGATGAAAATGATCGATGCCTGTGTCGAAATACCCCAGTTCGGCACCAAGCATTCTTTTAACATCGTCGTATCGGCCGGGATAGTTTTGTGGGATTTTTTTAATAAGCTTATGGTTCATAGTTCATAGTTCATGGCCATTATTTCTCAACTTCAGGCAACTGTTCTGTAAAGCATGAACTCGCGGCGAAAAAGTAAAAATCTATACCCGTCATTTTAAAATGATTTGTATATTTAAGGTGTGCTGTCATCTGTAAAACCTGAATTTATCCATAAGGATACCTTGTCATATATGTCAAATCGCCATTTACACCGTACCTCATTTAAACATTTTATTCCCGCGGTAATATTCATATTTTTTGCGATCTCCTGTTTTGCTCAGCAGCGGAAATATCCTTACACTTTGCTTTGGCGAATAAGCGGCAAAGACCTGAAGCAGCCATCATACCTCTTCGGCACTATGCACGTGAAGGATAAGCGCGTCTTTAACTTCAGCGACTCTGTAATGCTGGCTATCAAACGTTGCAAGGCCTTTGCCATGGAAGTTCATCCTGATACGACGGTAAGGATTTTTTTAAAAGCCATGGAGAACCCGGATACAACCCGCGATCTGCATAAGCTTCTGGACGATAAAGAATACGCTGCTTTGGCCAAAAAATTTGAGGAAAGAAATGGCTATAAAATGAGTGATGACATGAATCCCCTTGTTGCTGAATCGATGCTGCAGAATGATAAGGATAAGCCTGATGACAAAGATTCTTTCATAGATGCCTACCTATACGGTATTGCACGCACACTTGACAAAAATATTTACGGCCTCGAAAATGCCCGGCACCAATTCGACGAGGTAATCGGTTCGCCGCAGGACATGAAGGAGCGGCTGCTTGCCTTACTCGATAACAACAGCGATGACGATTCTGAAGAAATGATCAGGGTATACAGTACGGGCAATCTCGACAATATTTCACGTTATCTTGGCATTTTCGCACTTGCCGATTCGGAACTGGTAGCCCGCAATAAAGTGATGGTGGCCAGCATGTTGAAATATATGCAACAGGGCCCGCTGTTTACCGCCGTCGGTTGTGCCCACCTGCCCGCTAATACCGGGATAATTGCCCTGCTCAGGAAACAGGGTTATACGGTGGAGCCGGTAACGGCTACGTTTACCGGGGTGGCCGACCAGTATCATGTGGATTACGGCAAAATGAAATGGGTTGTCCATACCGATTATGATCTCGGATATTCGCTTGAATTCCCTTCCGAACCGATCAAAATGGATAGGTATCCAAGCCTGTCCACGTGGATGTTCCCGGATATTTCGAACGAAAACTTTTATGGCATTTACGTGATCAGGAAGGGTACAAAAACCAACCCGGCCAACCGTGAGAAAGTGGTCGCTGATATTTTTCAGAATATCAGCGATAATAAAGCGGAAAAGATCATTAGCCGGAAAAGTACAACAATTAATGGCCTGCCCTGCACCGATTTTGTGATGAGGACAGGGAGCGGCTATCAGCGCGGAGAATTATTTGTCATGAATAACATGCTGTATTACCTATACATGGGTAACCGCCTCAAAGATCTGAATACAGGGTACGCCAGGCGTTTTTTCAGCTCGTTCAGAAGTTTTAAACCTGCCGAAAAACCGGCAAAAGAATGGATAACATTCAGTAGCGATACAGGGGCTTTTACTATTAAAATGCCTGTAAAGCCGGACCGAATGGACCGCGAAATACCTAATCCTAAACTAAACACAGCGCCTTTCCATTTCAGAATATTTGTCTCGATCGATACGGACAATATGATGAATTATCTTTTGAGGTATAATGATTACCCTGCTGGCAGTTATCTGGCCAATAAGCAGGCATTGTTTGGCTCGCTTACCAGTGAAATTTCATCAAAGGCCCAGGTAGTTGATACACCAAAAACTATCTGGAAGGATGGATACGAAGGAAGAGAAGCAAAACTGATCTTTAATGGCGGCTATCACGGTTTACTGCGAATTTATGCGCGGGGGAACAGGGTCTACATGCTTCTGGAACAAAATCTGCGAGAAGGCGATGATATAGCAAACAACGATCCGTTTTTTGATTCGTTTACATTTACGCCGTACATGCAGCCCGCCTATATTGATTACCGGCCCGACAGCGCCAGTTACAAATTTAAGCTGGTATCCAGTCCCCAGGTTGTAAGTGATAGCAGCACGGATTACAACTCTTTCCTAAAAAAGTGGTCTGATTACATGACAACAAGTCCTTTATCCGGAGGAGTTTACATATTCGAGCATGCTACTATAGGTAAATATTACCGGACAAAAAATGCCGATTCGCTTTACCATACACTAACTGACAGACTTGTTAAATACAACGATTCGCTGGTTAAAAAGGATACAGTGGTAATACATGGGGAAAAAGCGATCGACCTGGTAATGGAAGATTTAACCACCAAAGAAAAGCAAAGAACCAGGCTGATAATTGACGGCAAAGATGTTTTTTATATACAAAGCCGCCTGGCTGAAGAACAATTATTCGACGATGAGACCAATACGATCTATAACTCACTCGAAAGAACCGGGCCGGTAGAAAAAGCTGATCTGGCTTCATCAAAAGCCGCCGAGATCATGCAGGCACTGCAGTCAACGGATACGAGCGCCTATAATGAAGCGCATGGGGCACTGGGCTATTATACGTTTACAACAGATGAATTGCCCGTCATTTATACCGCTTTGCAGAAGAGTTACCCGGATGATACCACTCAAACAGGAACAAGATACATACTTATCAAGACGCTAAAAGATGTACACGACTCAACGACCAGCCATTACCTGCAGGATCTGTATGGCAAGCTTGAAGGACATGATCTTCTCAGGTCGGCAGTACTTTTTACGCTGCCCCGGGTTGATTCGCTCAAGGGTTATGATGCATATCTTAAATTGCTAACAGAAAGTAAACCGCTGAAGATGGGCGATAACTACATGACCTTCCAGCCATTGTATGACTCGATCGGGTATACAGCAGCACATTTTAACAAGATCATTCCGCTGGCGGCTGATTCGAATTACAAAAAAAATGTACTCATATTGGCCAGCAGGCTGGTTAACCAGGGAAAACCGGAATACGATCAGCTTATCAGGAACAACTTTGCAGCATTGACCGCTTCTGCGTATGATGAACTCGCAAAATATGTTACGAGTACGGACACCAACAAATTTGAAAACGACGCGTATGTTTATTACTACCTGAACCTGATGAAAGAAGTGAGCGGCGAACCGCTTGTAATGAAATATACCAGCTATTATTTAAGTCATATTCCCGCAGGAGCCTATACAGATGATGCTGTAATTGCCCGTATCCACAGTAACTTACCTGTTGATGCTAAACTGGTTTCTAAACTGCTCGATAGTATGGATACCCGTTTCGCTGTCATGGAGGCTTACAATAAACAAAAGCAACTGATAAAGGTGCCGTTAAAATACCGCAATCAGGCCGAATTCGGCCGCTTATGTCTGTATAAGGATATTACCAGCGACAATGATGATGACGATGATGAATACGGTTCTCCTGAAAAGTTAACCTTGCTGGGCAGCGTCGCAGATAAAGGTTCTGTTTATTACGCCTATAAATTTAAACAACCGCAACGCGATTCAATTGCAACCTATATAGGCATATCCGGGCCGTTTAAACCGGGATTGGTTAAACTGAATTTTGAACGATATGATGCCTATACGGACTACGACGT
>DASZWG010000340.1:0-4389 GCA_035546675.1 Mucilaginibacter sp.
CTATACCCTGGGTATTAAACAGGGCATGGATATGAAACACATCGGTCACCAGTGTGGACACGCCGTTAAAGATGTTTCGCTGGTACTGCTCATTGTGGCCGGATCGGGTGCTTTCAAAGGCGTGCTTACAGACAGCGGAGCCGATAAGGAGATCGCCGCTTTGCTGCAAAGCTTTCATCTGCAGCCGCTTTTTCTGGGCTGGCTCATCGCTGCTATTATTCGCATCAGCCTGGGTTCGGCAACGGTTGCGGGACTTACGACAGCGGGCATCGTTTCATCGCTGGTATTACATGACCATACCATCAATCCCAACCTGATGGTACTCGCCATCGGAGCGGGCAGCCTCACCTGCTCGCACCTGAACGACGGCGGTTTTTGGCTGTTCAAGGAATATTTCAACCTTTCGATCAAAGATACATTGCGATCATGGACGGTGATGGAAACAACGGTGTCTGTGATTGGATTAGTAGGGGTACTGATTCTCAATCAATTTGTATAACTTTTATCCATGATCTCTGGTTGATAGTCCGCAGCTATCTTTGATTATTTATCTTTGAAAAACCACGGGCCGTGATCTGTGGCTCATAAATTTACAACTCATGGAAAACAAAACATACGGCATTATCGGTCTCGGTAAAATGGGGCTTAACCTGGCATTGCAGGCCGCAGAAAAAGGATACACGATTGTTGGGTACGACCGGTATCCGCCGAAGGATATCCAGCAGGGAAACCTGGTATTAGCCGATAGCTTACAAGACCTGGTGGCACACCTGCCAAAACCCCGCAAAATATTTATTTATATCCCGGCAGGAAAGGCCGTAGATATTGTGATCGGCGAATTGACGCCGCTGCTGGAGAAAGACGATATCATTATCGATGGCGGCAATTCCTATTGGGGCGACAGCATTCGCCGGGCCGAAAAGCTGAAAGAACAAGGCTTGTACCTGATCGATTGCGGCACAAGCGGGGGCACAAGCGGCGCACGTAACGGCGCATGCTTTATGATCGGCGGGGAAAAGAAGGCCGTTGCTCATGTGGAGGGTTTGTTAAAGGACCTCGCCGTTGCGGATGGATACACGCATTGCGGAGCACCCGGCTCCGGGCATTTTGTAAAATTAGTGCACAATGGCATCGAGTTCGGCATGCTTCAGGCTATCGGCGAGGGAATGGCGCTTTTGGAAAACTATCGTGAAGAACTGAACATCAGCGAGATACTTTATACCTGGAACCATGGCTCGGTAGTGCGAAGCTGGCTCATCGAACTGATGAAGAAACTTTATGACGAAAAGCAGGGCTTCAATGTGCCATCGTATGTGGAAGACACCGGCGAAGTGAACTGGTTAGTAAGCGACGCCATGCGTATGGAGGTTTCGATCCCGGTTATCGCGCAGTCAGTCATGCAACTGATCGCCTCGCGGGATGACAAACAGGTATCGCCCAAAGCCATTGCGATGATGCGCAACGGCTTTGGCGGGCATCCCTTTGGTACTGATGCAGGCATAGAACACGAAAGGCACTACGGCCGCGTTGGCGGGTATGAGGAAGAATAAATGCCTGTTTATCGCGTGCGATGAATTACAGCTTGCGTTTGATTAACTTTAATCCAACGTAAACCGCATATCTAAATTTAAACCGTACAATAATGAAAATGTCCAGGAGAAGGGCGCTGCAGGCTATTGCGCTTGCGGTTCCCGCGGCTAAATTCATACCCGGCTACGCTTTCGGACAAGCCGGCGACGAGGTACAGGACGGACTGTTCAGGGCTACGCGCGAGTCGTTAAAAAGCTATGTGATACCCGAATGGTTCCGCGATGCCAAATTTGGGATATGGGCTCACTGGGGTCCGCAATCGGCTATTGAGGACGGCGACTGGTATGCGCGTAACATGTATATGGAAGGCAGCGACCAGTACAAGCATTTTGTACAGCACTACGGGCATCAGTCCAAAACCGGGTATAAGGATACCATACCCAACTGGAAAGCCGAAAAGTTTGATCCCGACTACCTGGTAGGTTTGTATAAAAAGGCCGGGGCAAAGTATTTCATGAGCATGGGTGTGCATCATGATAACTTCGACCTGTGGAATTCAAAACACAATGGCTGGAACGCGGTAAAAATGGGGCCCAGGATCGATATCGTGGGCATGTGGAAAAAAGCAACCCAAAAGCACGGTCTGAAATTCGGCGTCAGCGACCATTTGTGGATAAGTCCGAAATGGTTCTCGACAAGTAAGGGCGCCGATAAGGATGGCCCTTATGCGGGTATGCCTTATGATGGGGCTGATCCGGCAAATTTTAGTCTGTACGGCACTTCTCCAAAAATTTATACCGACCTGAGCTGGAACGAGGACGGTATTCCTGAAAGCTGGAAAAAGCACTGGTTTATGCGCATCAAAGATCTCGTCGACAATTACCAGCCCGATCTGCTTTATTGCGACGGCGCTATCCCGTTTGAAGAATACGGCCTGGGCATACTGGCCCGCTTATACAACCAGAGTGCCGCCAAAAATGGCGGCATCACACAATCGGTATACACCAGTAAACGCGCCGAAGATTCACAAGTAGGGACCTGCGTTTATGATGTAGAACGCGGCGTAGTCGATTCGATATGGCCTCGCCCCTGGCAAACCGATACCTGCATTGGCGACTGGCATTATAACCGCAATATGATCGGCCATTATAAAACCCCGAAAACGATTGTCGATATGCTGGTGGATATTGTAAGCCGGAACGGCAACCTGATGCTGAATTTTCCGCTGCCAGCCAGCGGCATGCTGGATAGCGATGAACTGAATACTCTCGACGGCATCACAAAATGGATGGCCGTTAACAGCGAGGCTATTTACGCCACCCGCCCGTGGAAGATTTATGGCGAAAGCCCTAAAACAGACGTACCAACCGGGACATCCTTTAACGAAAGCAAGCGGCAGGACCTGACTTTTAATGATATCCGTTTTACTGCTAAGGGCAAAACGCTTTATACATTTTTTATGGGATGGCCGCAAAACAGCAGCATTTTGATCAAACCGCTTGCTGAAAACAATGCACAGCAAACCGGGAAAATTGAAAACATCGAATTATTGGGTTATGGCAAGGTTGAATTTACGAGGGACAATGAGGGCCTGAAGGTAAACCTGCCCTCACAAAAACCCTGTGATCATGCTTATGCCTTAAAACTTTCGGGAACGGACCTGACTTAAGATGAAAACACTCGTCTGCACACAGCCCGGAAATTTCGAGTATCAAAATGTAGCGGAGCCTGTTTTAAGGCAGGGCAATGCGATCATCAAAATCAAACGCATCGGCATTTGCGGCACTGATCTGCACGCATTTGAAGGCACACAGCCTTACTTTGACTACCCGCGGGTGCTCGGTCATGAACTTGCAGCCGAAATAGCCGGTATTTCTCCCGGGTCAGACTTTAAAATCGGGGAAGCGGTTACCATTATACCTTACTTTAATTGCGGAGAATGCATTGCCTGCCGTTCGGGGAAACCCAACTGCTGCGCGAGCCTCAGGGTGTGCGGGGTGCACACAGACGGCGGCATGACCGAATATTTGTCGGTGCCTGCATCTTCGCTGGTACACAGTAATGGATTGAGCTTAGATGAACTGGCGTTGGTCGAGCCGCTGGCGATTGGCGCTCATGGCGTAAGCCGGGCTGACGTAAAACCGGGCAAGTTTGTGCTGGTTATCGGCGCCGGACCAATCGGCTTAGGCGCTATGGAATTTGCCCGGATAGCCGGTGCTAAAGTGATCGCAATGGATGTTAATGATGCAAGGCTACGTTTCTGCGGTGACAAAATGAAAGCCGATCACTTGGTTAATGCAGCATCAGGTCACGTTCATGAGCAATTGATGGAGATCACCGGCGGCGATATGCCAACGGTTGTGATCGATGCGACGGGTAACCTCCATGCGATCAACCAGGGATTCAGGTACATGTCTCATGGCGGCCGATACATTCTGATCGGTTTGCAAAAAGGGGATATCACTTTTAGCCATCCTGAATTTCATAAGCGCGAAGGCACACTGATGAGCAGCAGGAACGCTACCCGTTCCGATTTTCAATTAGTGATGAATTCGTTAAAAAACGGGCTGATAAATCCGCTTGACTACATTACCCACCGGGTAAATTTTGAACAGGTAAAGGAGGAGTTCCCAAACTGGCTCAACCCGGCAAACCGGGTGATCAAAGCCATGGTTACCGTCTGAAGATCATACCGTGGCCCGGACCGGAGCGGGTTCACCCTCCGCTTGCGGCATTACCGCCTGTTGCTCCTCAAAGTACTTTCTCCGCACGGTTTTTGCCATTTTATGCTCGCCGGTATGGCTCCAGCCGGGAGGCATAACGATATAAAGCAGCTTATTGCGGATACCAGGTGCCCGC
>DASZWG010000341.1:0-2878 GCA_035546675.1 Mucilaginibacter sp.
AACCGGCCAGTAACGATCCTGTAAAAGAAGCTATTGGCCATCCCGACGGCCCGGGTCTCGAAGAAATGATCGCCGGCCAGGAAGAAAAGAATGTGAAAGAGGGCAAACGGAAAAAACCTGAAGACCCTAATATTCCCGTTATTTAGCTTAAAGCGGAAAGACCAAAGCTGAAAGCTTAACAGGTAAAAAGAAAGCGGAAAGACCAAAGCGAAAAGCCCAATAAATAAAAAGAAAAGCCGAAAGATATGATCCTTCGGCTTTATGTTTTAAGCTTTTAGCCGGATTAGCAATACGTATCGAACGCGTGGATCAGGTTATCTGCGATCATTTGCGCCGGGCGTCCTTCGATCTGGTGACGCTCGATCATGTGCACCAGTTTACCGTCTTTAAATAGAGCCATTGCAGGCGACGATGGCGGATAGGGCAGCATGTAGGCACGCGCCTTATTTACCGCATCGGCTTCCATACCTGCAAATACGGTAACCAGCTTATCGGGGTGTTTATCATGCTGAACCGCCAGCCGCGCCGCAGGGCGGGCCATAGCGGCCGCGCATCCGCATACCGAGTTCACCATCACAAAAACCGTCCCCTCGCTTTCGATAGCGTTGGTTACGGCATCAGCATCTTTTAACTCTTCAAAACCAACCCTGGTCAGTTCCTCCCGCATCGGGGCCACAAGATATTCCGGGTACATCATAGCTTTCTCTAAAAAATTTCTACAAAAATATAAAATGATTTTTTATTCAAATTTTCTGAGTGTAATAATAACATTCAGGTGACCGATTACGTATAAAGGTAAAACATCTTCCCGCAGGGGTCATTCGGGCCATTAATTAATTGTTAAAAAAAGGGAAATGTTTTGGATTTTTCGCCCGTAGTGCGTTATATTGTACCATATTCAACCCTTAATTGAGATATGAACCTAAAACTGACCAATTTTAGTACGATCATCATTGTCAACAAGAACCAGGAACAAACACAGGCCATACGGGTAAAAACCAAACACCTAAAAAGAGTAAAACACTACATAGCAACCATTGCAGGCATTATATTGCTGCTCGGAGGTTCGGTTGTTTACCTTAGTTCCAAGAACAGCAAAAGCGAGCAGGAAAAACAGCAGCTCTTAACGCAAATTGCCCGTTTAAAAAAGAAACTTCCTGCTATGCAAGCCGAAGTTGCGGCAAATGATTCACAAAAAGGCGTGGCCCAAACTTATATCGAATCGATACAGGGCAAGCTGCAGAAGATCAACGATTTTTTGAGAAGAAGGGGGTTGAAGGGCTTCTCGACCAAAGATATTGGTGGCGACAACAGTGCAGCCGCTGATTTAAGCGATAACGAAAAATACTCACTTTACGACGAATACCTGGGCCGCCTGCTGAACAGCGTGGCATTTACCCCGATGGGTTACCCGAGGCTGAGCTCGATCACTTCGGGTTTCGGCTACCGTACCGATCCGTTCGATTCCGAAAGCGCCGAGCTGCATCCGGGTATCGATTTCAGGGGTGCAAAAGGCGACCCGGTACACGTAACAGCTAACGGCAGAGTGGCGTTTACCGGCTGGAAAGGCGGATATGGCAATTGCATCATCGTACAGCATAAAAACAATTTCCAAACCTTATACGGCCACCTGTCGCATATCGGTGTGCACGAGGGCCAGGAAGTAAGCACAGGCGATGTGATCGGCAGGGTCGGATCGACCGGCAGATCGACCGGCGCACACCTGCATTATGAAGTGAGGAAGGACGGCAGGCCCATCAATCCTGTCAAATTCCTGACACTGAACAACTGACAGGGCGGTTAAAGATTGCACACAAAATCTGGTACTTAAAACTTAATAAAGATGTTTTCAAAAAAGAATAAAATAGAGCTGGATCAGCAGGTGATCTCTACTCTTATCAGCGAAGGCTGTGTGATCGATGGTAACCTGAGGGCCCCTGCCTATGTCAGGATCGAAGGGCAGATCACCGGAGACGTGACCATAGATGAAGGGCTGATACTGGGTGAGAAAGGAATAATTAACGGAAACATCATTACCAAAGAGATCATTGTATACGGTACCGTAACCGGTGATATCCATACGCAATCGCTCGAGATCAGGAGCACCGGCAAAATAAACGGGGACATCAAAACCCAGGTTTTGCAGGTAGAATCCGGCGGCTCGCACAACGGAAGGCTGTCTATGTCGGCACAGAACAGCCACTCACATGCACCCAAGCAAATAAAACAGGCCGAAGAAGCAGTTCCCGCCTGATTTTCCTGATTTTATTTAAACCTTTCTATTCCGTATTTTTGCGGTAAAATCAGAGATACTATGTCATCATCAGTAGAGACTACCTATGTAAAAAATAAGGTTAAGGACTTGTCGCTGGCCGAATGGGGCCGCAAGGAGATCGGCCTGGCCGAAGCCGAAATGCCCGGCCTGATGGCGCTTCGGGCCGAATACGGACCATCACAGCCATTAAAAGGCGCACGCATTGCGGGCTGCCTCCACATGACCATCCAGACCGCCGTTTTGATCGAGACCCTGCAGGCGCTGGGCGCCGAGGTTACCTGGTCATCATGCAATATCTTTTCAACCCAGGATCACGCCGCTGCAGCCATTGCCGCAGCCGGAACATCGGTTTATGCCTGGAAAGGCATGAACGCCGAAGAATTTGACTGGTGCATTGAACAAACGCTGTTTTTCGGTGAGGACCGCAAACCGCTGAATATGATACTGGACGACGGCGGCGACCTGACCAATATGGTGCTGGATAAATATCCCGAGCTGGTAGCCGGCATCAAAGGTCTTTCGGAAGAGACCACCACCGGGGTGCATCGCCTGTACGACCGGATGAAGGCCGGAACACTTCCCCTGCCCGCGATCAACGTAAAC
>DASZWG010000342.1:0-5596 GCA_035546675.1 Mucilaginibacter sp.
AACCCATAGCCTCGTGCAGGGCCTGGTTCGATTTGAACATCGGGTTGGTGTTGATGTCGGCATGTACTTCCAGGTCCACATCGTACAGGTCGAGCAGGTCGCATAGTTTGTAGGCGATGTCGATGGATTTCTGCACCTCGGTCAGCATGCGCTCCTTGATGCTCATCTTCTGCCCGGTACGTTCCTGGTGGATGTACATAAAGCCGCCGCGTTTTTCGCGCAGGAATACGATCACCGTGGCAAAATCGGTCACATTGCCCTTCACCTGCGAATCGGTGCCGATGCAAACCTTCAGTTTGTTGCCCAGTAATGTCTCTTTTTCGATGGCTTTTTCAACCTCTTCGAGGATCGGCGTATGGATAATTTCGCCGCTAAATTTTCTCCAGGTCATAAATTTTATAGGTTAAAATTAAGTGACCCGATTTTCAGGTCTATAAAAATAAGCGATAAGCCTGCATATAAACGTTAAGCGCTAATGATTTATTTGTTAACACCGTATCAATTATCAACACGGTGACCGGTATTTTTCCGGACCGATTATGTTGTTAACAAAAATTTTTCTCAATAGATTTACCTTGCAAATATACCTGCATCAATAATTACTTAAAAATCCTGATCTCATGAAATTCATCCCACCGGCCTTGCTGGCCGTATCCGTTATTCTTATCACATCGTGTAAACATACCCCGGCAGATTCATCTAAACGTACCGTTTTTTTCGATAAGAGCGGTATGGATACGACCGTAAGTCCGGCCGACAACTTTTTCCTGTATGCCAATGGCACCTGGCTTAAAAAGACAAAAATACCGCCGTCGGAAACCGGCTGGGGCGGCATGTACAGCATGACGGTTGATAACCGCAAGGAACTGCATGGTATACTGGAGGATGTATCCAAACAGGATAACCCCAAAGGCAGCAAGGAGCAGAAGGTGGGCGATCTGTACCTGAGTGGTATGGATACGGTTACGATCGATAAACTGAGCTATGACCCGGTAAAACCGCTGCTGGCTAAGATAGCTGCTGTGAAGGATTATAAGGGACTGCTCGATCTGTCGGCCTCAAGTTTTAACGACGGCGACGGGTTCCTGCTGGGTTTTTATGCAGCACCCGACGACAGGAACAGCAAAATGAATGTGGCTCATTTTGACCAGACCGGCCTGGGCCTGCCCGACCGGGATTATTACTTCAATAACGATTCGGCTACGGTGAAGGTGCGTAATGCCTATGTCAAATACATTACAAAACTGTTTACCCTGACCGGCACAAGCGCCGGTGAAGCTGCAAAAAAGGCGGATGCGATCCTGAAACTGGAAACCGAAATCGCTAAGTCGCACCTGAGCCCGACCGAACTGCGCGATCCCCAGCGAAACTATAACAAGTTTTCGGTTGGCGATTTTCAGAAGAAAGTGCCCGATATCGATATGAAACATGTATTGCAGTTGATGAACCTGCATACGGATACGATATTGGTGGGACAGCCTGCATATTATGTCGCTTTGGATAAGTTGCTGAAAAGCACCCCGATAGATATATGGAAGGATAAATTAACTTTTACGGCGCTTGATGGCGCCGCAACCGCGCTGAGCAAAGATTTCAGAGATGCGCATTTTGAATTTTACGGCAGGGTTCTGAGCGGGCAAAAGCAGCCGCACGAGCGCTGGCGCGAAATGATAGAAGTGATCGATAACGGTTTGGGCGAATTGCTGGGGCAACTGTACGTGGCGAAATATTTCCCGCCCGAAGCCAAGCAGCGCATGCTCACCCTGGTGCACAACCTGCAGTCGGTATACAAGGACCGGATACAGCGGCTTGACTGGATGAGCCCGGCTACCAAAGAAAAAGCATTGGAAAAACTGGCGAAGTTTACGGTGAAGATCGGTTACCCCGACAAATGGAAAAATTACGACGATGTGGTGATCAATAAAGATACTTATTACCAGAACCTGCAGTCGATCGCAAAACACAATTATAATTACCAGCTAAATAAAGTCGGCAAGCCTGTCGACCGCAGCGAGTGGGATATGACGCCGCAGACGGTGGATGCTTACAATAATCCGTATAACAACGAGATCGTATTCCCGGCCGGGATACTGCAATTCCCCTTCTTTGATAAAGATGCCGATGATGCCATCAATTACGGCGCTATCGGTGTGGTGATCGGGCATGAAATGACGCACGGTTTTGACGACCAGGGCCGCCAGTATGATGAGGATGGTAACCTGAAGGACTGGTGGACAAAAGAAGATGCCGAGAAGTTCAAAAAACGCATGCAGGTGCTCATCAATCAGTACAATGGTTATACTGTGCTGAACGGCCTGCACATCAACGGCAGCCTTACGCAGGGTGAGAACCTGGCCGATAACGGCGGGATGCAGATCGCTTACGAAGCATTCAAAAGGACGCCCGAAGGCAAAAGCGGTAAAAAGATAGATGGCTTTACACCCGACCAGCGGTTCTTCCTCTCGCTGGCGCAGGTATGGCGCATGAAGATCAGCGATGCACGGCTCAGGTTATCCATTGCCACCAATCCGCACTCGCCGCCTATGTACCGCACCAACGGCCCCATGAGCAACATGACCAGCTTTTATAAAGCATTCAATGTAAAGCCCGGCGATAAAATGTACCGCCCGGATAGCTTGCGGGTAAAGGTATGGTGATACGCTTAAAGCAAAAGGACCAAAGCAGAAAGTTTTAACCCGGCCCGGGACTTGCAAAATTCCGGGGCACTTTTAAGAATGGAATGAATCGATCTTAATAATTATCAAACTCTTAATCTCATGAAATTAACCAAATGGGCCTGGCTGGCTATCCCCGTAGTGGCCTTCGCAGCCTGCAAACACAAACCAGCTAATGAAGCTCCGAAGCGCACCGTTTTTTTTGACAAAAGCGGTATGGATACCACGGTAAAGCCCGGTGACAATTTTTTTGATTATGCAAACGGAACCTGGTATAAAAATACCAAAATACCCCCTTCCGAAACGGGCTGGGGATCGTTCTATACCCTTGATGACGATAACACGAAGGACCTGCACCAGATACTGGAGGATGTTTCAAAACAGGATAATCCCAAAGACAGCAAGGAGCAAAAGGTGGCCGACCTGTACCTGAGCGGCATGGACACCGCAACCCTGGACAAACTTGACTTCGGCCCGATCAAACCCATGCTGGCAAAAATAAGCGCGGTAAAAGACTACAAGGACCTTGTCGGTCTTGCGGCTGATGGCTTTAAGGACGGCGATGGTTTCCTTTTCGGTTTTTCCGTTTCGCCCGACGACAAGAAGAGCAGTATGAATATCGCCCATTTTGACCAGTCCGAGCTGGGGTTGCCGGACAGGGATTATTATTTCAAGACCGACTCGGCGTCAAAAAAGATACGCGATGAATATGTAAAATACATAGCCAAATTGTTTACGCTGACCGGCACGGATTCTGCAGCCGCAGCAAAAAAAGCCGACGGTATTTTGAAACTGGAAACTGCTATCGCCCAGTCGCACTTAACACCGGTTGAGTTGCGCGACCCGGTAAAAAATTATAACAAATTCACCGTCGACGCTTTTCAGAAGGAAATGCCTGATGTCGACCTGAAAGACGTTTTCATGAGAATGGGACTTAAAACGGATACCATTCTGGTCGGCCAGCCCAAATACTATGAAGCACTGGATAAACTGCTGAAAACAACCCTGATAGATGTCTGGAAGGATAAAGCCGAATTTGGCGAGATAGACGGGTCGGCGACTATGCTGAGCAAGAGGTTCAGGGATGCGCATTTCAACTTTTGGGGTAAAGTGCTCCAGGGGCAAAAAGTGCAGAAACCACGCTGGAAGATCATGACACAGAACGTGGACAGGGGTTTGGGCGAACTGCTGGGACAGTTGTATGTGGCAAAATATTTTCCGCCGGAAGCCAAAACCCGCATGCTGGAACTGGTAAATAACCTGTTGGCTGTGTATAAGGAGCGTATTGAAAAGCTGGACTGGATGAGCCCCGAAACCAAACAGAAAGCGCTCGAAAAACTGGCCGCATTTACCAAAAAGATAGGTTACCCGGATAAATGGAAGGACTACAGCGACGTGCATATCACGAAGGATGCCTATTTCGCCAATGAGCGGTCTATAGAAATGCATAACTACAGGCGAATGATGAAAAAGGTGAATAAGCCTGTCGACAAAAGCGAATGGGGCATGACGCCTCCGACCGTGAATGCTTATTACAATCCGTTATATAATGAGATCGTTTTCCCGGCTGGCATTCTGCAGTTCCCTTTCTTTGACAAGGATGCCGACGACGCCATCAACTACGGCGGGATAGGCGCGGTGATCGGACACGAAATGACGCATGGCTTTGACGATGAAGGGCGGCAATACGACAAAGACGGCAACCTGAAAGACTGGTGGACCAAAGAAGATGCTGAAAAGTTTAAAAAGCGCGTACAGGTGATGATTGACCAGTATAACAAATATACCGTGCTTAACGACCTGCATGTGAACGGTGAATTGACCCAGGGCGAGAACCTGGCCGATATCGGCGGGTTGTCCATCGCTTACCAGGCATTTAAAAACACACCCGAAGGCAGAAGCGATAAGAAGATCAACGGCTTTACCCCCGACCAGCGCTTTTTCCTTTCATTTGCGCAGATATGGCGGGTGAAAAATACAGATGCCATCCTGCGTCTGCGCATCAACCTCGACCCGCATTCGCCGGAAATCTACAGGGTAAACGGGCCATTATCAAACATGCCCGCATTTTACAAAGCCTTTGACGTGAAGCCCGGCGATAAAATGTACCGCGATGAAAAAGATATGGTGAAGGTATGGTGACGAGAGCTTAAAGCCTAAAGCTTTTTAGACTTACGAAGTTTCTAAAACTTCGTAAGTCTTTTTCTTTGCTGTAGCGAATAAGCCATATATTGCGTAAAAGCTTTTGAATAACATCCGGCCTTATGTCAAGAAACTTATTGTATGCCTTATCTGCTTTAATCCTGTTTGCGGGGTGCAGGCGCGACGAGTCACACCTGAACAAGCCATGTACCAGCGGCTGCGCGGTATTTAATATCCGCATTGGTACTGGCGATAGCTCGGCTTACCCGGTTAGCGGCGCACATGTCGACCTGGTTTGGCAGGGACCTAACGGGATTTTTGGCGGAGGTGGCAAAAGCATTGATATTGCGAAAGGCTATACCGATGCTCAGGGGATGATCAATGTGAAATTCAAAGCTGCTGATAATGAGTTTACTGATGGGTACTTTATTATTGAGGCGACCGGCCCGGTCAATTATTTCGCATCTTCTCAAACACTGTTCAACATCCGCAATGCGGATACGACACTGAATACCTCGGTACAGCTTCCGTTTAAGGCCTATGTGAGGATCGTGCTGAAGAATTTTGACCCAAAAACACCTGATGATTCTTTTGCAGTATTACCCACATTTAAAGCCTATGGTTCAACCGTCACCGATCCCTCGTTCGCAACTTCGCCTGCCGGTATTCTATATCACACTGGTCAGTCAGCGCCTTTCGACAGCGTGGTTTATAAAGGCCCCACGGCGGGTAACCAGTACACGTATTTCTCGGTTGTAATCCACCGAAACGGTACCCAG
>DASZWG010000343.1:0-2679 GCA_035546675.1 Mucilaginibacter sp.
AGGTGATCCGCCTGGCAACCAAAAATAAACGCACCTGGTGGAACAAGCTGACCGAGATCATTATGGCCCTGCGCCTTGAGCTGAGCTACAGCAAAAACGATATACTGGCGATGTATGCGAGCAATGCCCCCTTTGGCAGCAATGTGGTCGGCCTCGACGCCGCATCGTGGCGATACTTCGGACGCAGCCCCGATAAGCTATCCTGGGGTGAAATGGCGGCCATGGCTGTGCTGCCCAACTCCCCTTCGCTCGTTCATCCCGGTAAAAACAGACTTATCCTGCTAAAAAAGCGAAATGAGCTGCTCAACAAGCTCTATAAGATGCATGTGATCGACAGCACCACTGCGCATTTAGCCAAGCTGGAACCTGTACCCGACAGACCAATGCCCCTGCCTATGCTGGCGCCGCATTTGTTGCAGCGTTTTAAACAGGATCATGCACAGGATCCGCAAAGCTCCACCCGCCTTACCACTACCATCAAAGCATCGCTGCAGCAGGAAGTGAACGAGATACTGGAAAGACACCACGAAGTATTAAAAGGCAACGACATCAACAATATCGGTGCCATCGTGCTCGATGTGGAAACGGGTGCAGCGATTGCCTACGCCGGGAATATTTCAGACCGCGGCGACCCGGAAATGGAAAGTTATGTAGATGTGGTAGATGCACCGCGCAGTCCCGGAAGTACGCTGAAACCGCTCCTATATGCTTCGATGCTGCACGATGGCCTGATACTGCCAAACAGCCTGATACCCGATATCCCGACACAGATCGGCGGTTATCATCCCGAAAACTTCGACTTGGGTTACGACGGCGCTGTGCCTGCTTCCAAAGCCTTATCCCGTTCACTGAACGTGCCTGCGGTAAAAATGCTGCAGCAATTCAAATATGAACGCTTTTACGACTTTCTTCAGCATGCCGGGATCACAACACTCACACAACCTGCCGACCATTACGGGCTGTCACTCATCCTGGGCGGCGGCGAAAATACTTTGTGGGAACTGAGCGGGGCTTATGCCGATATGGCCCGCGTTCTGAACCATTACAATCAAACCGGTAAATATGACACCGCTGACTATCACAGCCCCATTTATTCTGTTCAGCCGAAAAAGGAAGCTCATCCCCAAAAAACGGGCCTGCTGGATGCGGGATCGATCTATTATACCCTGCAGGCCATGGAAGAGGTGATGCGGCCGGGTGACGAAATGATATGGCAGGAATTCAGCTCGACGCAACGGATAGCCTGGAAAACAGGAACCAGTTACGGTTTCCGCGACGGATGGGCCATTGGGATAACGCCCAGGTATGTGGTCGGTGTATGGGTAGGCAATACTGACGGTGAAGGCCGGCCGGGGCTGACCGGGATCACTGCGGCGGCCCCTATCCTGTTCGAAATATTCAGGCTGCTGCCCGTTTCGCGCGACTGGTTCCGTATGCCGATGAGCGAGATGGTTAAAATAAAGGTATGCCATGAGAGCGGCTACCGCGCCGGGCCTTATTGTAATGATGTGGATGATATGTGGGTTCCAAAAACCTGCCTGAAAGCGCCGGTATGCCCCTGGCATCAATTAGTGCACCTCGACCCTACCGGCAAGTGGCAGGTGACCGGCGACTGTGAGCCACCGACGGATATCGTCACCAAAAACTGGTTCGTACTGCCTCCGTCGATGGAATATTATTATAAAACGAAGAATTACCAGTACCATGTTCTGCCGCCATTCAGGCCGGATTGTGCGCTAACACAAAGGGGGAATCCTATGGAGTTGATCTATCCGAAAAACGGCGCCAAAGTGTACGTACCGCTCGAACTGGATGGCAGCCGTGGCAGAATGATCTGCAATGCCGCCCATCGGCAGCGTGGTGTAAAAATATTCTGGCATTTGGATGATCAGTATGTGGGTGAAACAACTGATTTTCACCAAATGGCGCTCAATCCTGCTGTCGGCAAGCATACGCTGACCCTGGTCGATGCCAACGGCAATACCGTCCAGGTTCACTTCGAGATACTGAGTAAGTGATCCGCTGAAACGAAAGCCTGAAAAATCAGTATCTTGCCTTTGAATTTATTTGAAAGCACAAAGCTGAAAGCTTTTAAAATGAGTTAACGCCGTAAGATAAATATAACCAAGATGCTTGAGCAATTCGATTTGCATAATTTGATGGTACTCGATATCGAGACCGTTCCGCAATATGCCAACCATGCCGATCTGCCCGAAAACATGCAAAAACTGTGGGACCTGAAGACCCAATATTCACGCAAGGACGAAACGCCGGAAGCGTTTTACGAGCGGGCGGGCATCTGGGCAGAATTCGGGAAGATCGTTTGTATATCAGTAGGGATATTTACCAGGGGCAAAAGCACAGGCTTAAGGGTAAAATCCTACGCTTTGGATGATGAAAAGGAACTTCTCATCGGGTTCTCCGACCTGCTTCACTCCCAGCCTGCAAGCCTCATACTTTGTGCGCATAATGGAAAGGAATTTGATTTTCCCTACCTGTGCCGGCGCATGCTGGTTAATGCCGTCAAAATACCCCCGCAACTGGAAATATCGGGCAAAAAACCCTGGGAGGTAAATCACCTGGATACGATGGAACTGTGGAAGTTCGGCGATTATAAAAATTACACCTCGTTAAACCTGCTGACTGCCATTTTTAATATACCCACGCCAAAGGATGATA
>DASZWG010000344.1:0-3534 GCA_035546675.1 Mucilaginibacter sp.
GAAGGGGCATCGCAGCGTAGGCGGTTTCAGGGCCTCTATTTACAACGCCCTGCCCATCACCAGCGTGCATGTACTGATCGACGCCATGCAGGAGTACCAGGAAAAAATGAGTAAACAACTGACCCCCGTTGCCCCCCTGAAGGGGGAATTATAATCTCTCCCCCGTTAGGGGGATGGGGGGTTAACAAACTAAATTATTCTGATCAGAATATTAGCTAACGACGGCATCGACCCGATAGGCAAAAAAATGCTTGAAGATGCCGGGTTTTTTGTCGATACGAATAATATACCCCAGGATCAGCTTCCTGAAAAATTACAGCAATACGAGGCTATCACCGTGCGCAGCGCCACCAAAGTGCGCAAAGCGCTGATCGACGCCTGCCCCGGCCTGAAACTGATAGGCCGCGGCGGCGTAGGCGTGGATAACATCGACGTGGAATATGCCAGAGAAAAAGGTATCGGCGTTTATAATACGCCCGCCTCGTCCTCGCTTTCGGTAGCCGAGCTGGTGTTCGGGCACCTGTTTACCGGTGTACGCTTTTTACAGGACAGCAACCGCAAGATGCCGGCTGAGGGTAATACCAAATTCAACGAGTTAAAAAAGGCTTATGGAAAAGGCGTTGAACTGCACGGCAAAACGCTGGGCATCCTCGGCTTTGGCCGTATAGGTAAAGAAGTGGCAAAAATGGCTATCGGCGTTGGCATGGATGTGCTGGCTTATGATATTTATCCTTTCAGTCCCGACCTGGAGCTGATCCTTGGCGGAGGCAATATCGTCCCGGTTAAGGTAACCCCGGCTACGGTGGACGAGATACTGGCCGATGCGGATTTTATCACCCTGCATACCCCCTTCGTGGACAAGCCGATACTCGGCGCAGCCGAATTTGAGAAGATGAAGAAAGGCGCGGCGGTGATCAACTGCTCACGCGGCGGACTCATTGACGAGCAGGCGCTGATCGCTGCTTTAGACAGCGGAAAATTATCCTTCGCCGGGCTCGACGTTTACGAGAACGAACCAACACCCAGCGAGTCTTTGCTGAAACATCCCAAAATCTCCTTGACGCCGCACATCGGCGCAGCAACCAACGAAGCGCAGGAAAGGATAGGGGTTGAGCTGGCGAACCTGATCATCGGGCATTTTAAGAAATAATACAAATAGCACAAATTGTTGCGAATTACACGAATTTAACCCCGCGGAGATTCGTGTAATTCGTGCCTTTATTAGTGTGAATTTGGGTCGTTTGGCCTGTTCTATTTTCAGGTCTAGGTAAGTTTTGATAAGCTTACCCATTCCAGTTCGTCTAACCGGAAATTTTCAAAAACTTCTTTTTCATCTTTAGTAATTTTGTCAATTGTGGTTTTGATCCCTGTAATAGAATTAGCATCTTCCCGTCTTAATGTTTTTAAAGAATCGTCATCTATTACGGCATAAGTCAAACTGGAAAGATTGATGATCACAAAAGGGTATGAGTAATGATTATTACCCTTATTTATAAGTTGCCTGAAACAAACTAACTTTTCAAAAGTCCAATCTAAAATAAAGTCCATTGGCTCAGATGAATCAAACAGAAACCATACTGACTTACTATCATAAATTCTCTCGGGTGCTGTTTTATTCTTAAAAATTTGAAGCTTAGTGCAAAATTTCAGTATGCCCCATTCCTCAATTTGTGAAAAGTAAAACGCAAAATCCGGGTTATCGCCTTCATAAATGCTATATGTCAAATAAGGTTTGACAGGTTCTTCCCGTTTTATTTTCCACTTTTCAAAAGTTGTTTTTTGCATCTTACTACTTTCAGAGTAAATATACCTCCTCTTTTTCCGGGATCGTCACACTATATCCTTCCTCTTCCAAACCACTTGCCAGCGCCTGCATACTGGCGTCCTCACCGTGCACCAGGAATATTTGCCTCAGTTGGGTTTTATCCTGCTGCAGGGCAATGGCCATCAGGTCGTCATGATCGCCGTGGGCGCTTAATACATCGGTTTGTTTGATGGTGGCATAAACAGACAGCTCGCGGTCCTTGATATAAACCACGGGATCGCCGCGCAGCAGACGGTGGCCTAAAGTGCCTTTGGCGCAATAGCCGATGAACAGGATGGTGCAGTAATAATTCTGGATGTTGTCATACAAATGATCCTGTATGCGGCCGCCTTCCAGCATCCCGGCAGACGAGATAATGATACAGGGTTCGAAATAATTGGAAACCTGGCGGCTTTCCTTCAGATTTTCAATATAAACCAGGTTTTCAAATTCAAATTCATCACCTTTGGCCTGGTAAAACTCACGGGCGTCCTCATTCACCAGGCTATGGTGCTTTCGGAAGACTTCAGTAGCCGCCACGGCCATCGGGCTGTCCACAAAGACCTTAACCGGGGGCAAAAGACCTTCTGTAAATATCTTGTTAAGCGAATACACCAGCGATTGCGTACGGCCGATACTGAACGCGGGTATGATGAGCCGGCCCTGTTCTTTGATACAGGCCTTTTCGATGGTCTCGATCAATGCCTGCTCTACGGTCTTGTCTTTGGTATGATAACGCCCGCCGTAGGTCGATTCGCAAACTAAATAATCTACCGGCGGCAGCGGTTCGGGGTCGCTCAGTACCGGGTAGCTTTTGCGGCCGATATCGCCGGTAAAGGCAATGGTTTTCTCCTCGCCCTGGTCGTTTATTTTAAAAAAAGCAGCAGCAGCGCCGAGCAGGTGACCGACGGGGATGAAAGTTAATTCAACATTTCCATTAAGCCTGAACGGCCGGTTAAATCCGATGGTCACCATGCGTTCGACCGTGTCAAACACATGCTTTTGCAGGTATAAAGGCTGCTGGGTGAATCCGCCGCGTTTGCGGTTATGTTTATTTTTCTTTTGCGTTTTGCTCAGGAATATGCTTACCGAATCGAGCAGCAGCAGCTCGGTCAGGTCGGCTGTGGCGGGTGTGCACAGTATCTGTCCCTCAAATCCCAGCCTGACAAGCGTCGGCAAATTACCCGAATGGTCGATATGTGCGTGTGTCAGCACAACAACATCAATATCAGCGGGATCAAACGGAAAATTCTCGTTAGAGACCGCATTACGGTCCTTTTCATAGTCCAGGCCGCAATCAATTAAAATTTTGTAGTGGTCAACCTCGAGCAAATGCATGCTTCCGGTCACCTGGCGCGCCGCGCCGTGGATTGTTAGTTTCATTCTTACGTTTTACGTGGTACGTTCTACGTTGTACGTTTTGGTTTTTACTATAAATAAAATATCAGGTTCTGACCGGT
The DNA here is from genome assembly GCA_035546675.1 of Mucilaginibacter sp. Classification (GTDB taxonomy): domain Bacteria; phylum Bacteroidota; class Bacteroidia; order Sphingobacteriales; family Sphingobacteriaceae; genus Mucilaginibacter. The sequence goes on from DASZWG010000344.1 coordinate 3,265, forward strand.
TTACAATACGTAAAACTTATAACGTCAAACGTACAACCCAGATCAGACTTCAAACTGCAACTGGCTCAGGTAACGGTAAAGCCCGGTTTCGTTGCTTAATAACTCTTCGTGGCTGCCGCTTTCGATCACCGATCCCTTCTCCAATACGATGATCCGGTCGGCCTCTCGTATGGTCGACAGACGGTGCGCGATGATGATCGAGGTACGGTTCTTCATCAGCTCCTCAAGCGCTTCCTGTACCAGCCGTTCCGATTCCGAGTCGAGCGAAGA